>CAZLIJ010000103.1:0-5995 GCA_964559305.1 uncultured Oscillospiraceae bacterium
ACGAGCAGCAGCTTATGTGACACAAGTTAACAAAGCCTTAACACCGCGGTATTTCCGCGGTGTTTTTTTAACCTTTTTTTAACCGGGCCGCGCTTTAGAAATTAACGCGCCGGGGCCTATACTTGGGAGCGTAGACGGAAGTCATAAACGAAAAAAAGGAGAATTTGAAAAGAATGAAAAACGCGAAAAAGATTCTGTGCGGCCTGATGGCGGTGGGAATGATCGCCGCCCTGTGCGCCTGCGGCAGTACCCCGGCCCCCACCGCCACCGACAGCGCCGCCGCCCTTTCCGGCACCGTTTCCACCAACGGCTCCACCTCCATGGAAAAAGTCATCGGCTCCCTTAAAGAGCAGTTCATGGGCGACAACAAGGGCGTCACCGTTTCCTATGACGCCACCGGCTCCGGCACCGGCATCGAGGCCGTTTCCAACGGCAGCTGCGACATCGGCCTTTCCTCCCGGGCCTTGAAGGATTCCGAGACCGCCAAGGGTCTTACCGGCACCACCATCGCGCTGGACGGCATTGCCATAATCGTCAGCGCCGACAGCGCCGTGGCCGACATGAGCCTTGAGGAAATAGCCGCCGTATTCACCGGCGAGACCACCAACTGGAAAGACCTGGGCGGCGCCGACGGCCAGATCGCCTGCATAGGCCGCGAATCCGGCTCCGGCACCCGGGACGGCTTTGAGTCCATCACCGGCACTGCCGACAAATGCGTTCTCTCTCAGGAGCTGACCTCCACCGGCGCTGTCATCGAAGCCGTGAAGAACAACAAAAACGCCATCGGCTATGCATCCCTCTCCGCCGCGGAAGGCAAGGACGGCATAAAAATACTCACCGTGGGCGGCGCTGCCTGCACCGAAGCTTCCATCCTTGACGGCAGCTACGCCATCCAGCGCCCCTTCCTGCTTGTGACCAGGGCTGACGCCACCCTGTCCCCACAGGCCAAGGCTTTCTTCGATTTCGCCTGCTCAAAGGACGCGGCAGACCTTATCACCGCCGCCGGCGCTGTCCCCACCGCCAAGTAACATGACCGAGTACGAAAACTCCGTTCCCGCCGCCGGTGAGCGGCTGGGGCGGAGGGGTGAAAAAATGCCCACGCGCAAGGCCGGCAAGGCCGCCGCGGAAAATGCGATGCAGCTCATATTTCTTATCTGCGGCGCGGTCTCCGTGGCCTTTGTGCTGGGGATAAGTGTTTATCTCATCGTTTCCGGGGTTCCGGCCATAAAAGAGATCGGTCTTGGAAACTTCCTGTTTGGCCGGGTATGGGACCCGGCAAACACCTCCGGCGACGCGGCCTTCGGCATACTGCCCATAGTGCTTACCAGCGTTTACGGCACCGCCGGCGCGGTGGTGCTGGGTGTGCCGGTGGGAGTGATGACGGCGGTGTATCTGGCAAAAGCCGCCCCGCCCAGACTGGCGGGTCTTGTGCGCCGGGCGGTGGAGCTGCTGGCGGGCATCCCGTCGGTGGTGTACGGCCTTGTGGGCATGATAGTGCTGGTGCCGGGCATACAAAAGCTGTTCGGCCTTTCCTCCGGCGCCTGCCTTTTAGCGGCCATACTTGTGCTTACAGTGATGATACTGCCCTCCATCATCAACGTGTCCGAAACCGCGCTGAGAGCCGTGCCGGAGGAGTACGAGGCGGCTTCGCTGGCGCTGGGGGCCACCCAGACCGAAACCTATTTCAGAGTTTCCCTTAAAGCCGCCAAAAGCGGCGTGGCCGCCGCCATCGTGCTGGGCGTGGGCCGGGCCATCGGCGAGGCTATGGCCATCATCATGGTATCGGGCAACGTGGCCAATATGCCGGGGCTTTTCAGCTCCGTGCGCTTCCTCACCACGGCCATCGCCTCCGGCATGTCCTATGCCGCCTACGGCAGCCTTTACAGAAATGCGCTATTCTCCATCGGCCTTGTGCTGTTTTTGTTTATCATGCTGATAAACGTAATGCTCAATCTTTTCATAAAGAAAAAGAAGGTGTGACATGGGCGGAATGACAAAAGGGCGCAAAGCCCAAAACCGCCTTCTGCGGGCGCTGATGTATATATGCTCCGGCGCCACCTGCGCGCTGCTGGTCTTTATTATCGGCTACATCCTTGTGCGGGGAGTGCCGAAGCTCTCCTGGCAGCTTGTTTCCGGAACCACCAGCTATATAAATGACACCATCGGTATCCTGCCGAATATACTCAATACCCTCTATATAATCGCCGTGGCAATGGTCATCGTGCTGCCCTTGGGCGTGGGGGCGGCAGTATATCTCACGGAATACGCGCCCTCACGGGGGATTTCAAGAGCAATCGAGTTTGCCGCTGAGACCCTGACAGGCATTCCCTCTATAATTTACGGCCTTGTGGGAATGCTCTTTTTCACCCAGCTTATGGGCTTGAAAGCCGGAGTTCTGGCCGGCGGCCTGACGCTGGTGATAATGATTTTGCCCACCATTGTGCGCACCACTCAGGAAAGCCTTAAGACCGTGCCCAACGCCTACCGCGAAGGCGCGCTGGCTCTGGGCGCGGGTAAATGGCGCACCATACGCACCCTTGTGCTGCCCAACGCCGTGGACGGCATCGTCACCGGCTGCATTCTGGCCGTGGGGCGCATCGTGGGCGAATCCGCCGCCCTGCTTTTCACAGCGGGCTTCGGCGTGGAGCTAAACGGCTTTTTGACCTCGCTGCAATCCTCCTCCGCCACCCTGACCGTGGCGCTTTATATGTACGCCAGCGACAGAGGGGAGACCGGCGTGGCCTTCGCCATAGCCGCCATACTCATGGCCCTTACCTTTCTTATAAACATGGCGGCATCCGCCGCCGGCAAAAAACTCCGCAGAGGAGGAAAAAACTGATGGCAGAGATAATAAAGACCACAGACCTCAATGTCTGGTACGGCGATCATCAGGCGCTGTTCGCTGTAAACATGGCCGTGCCGGAAAAGAAGATAACCGCCCTCATCGGCCCTTCGGGCTGCGGCAAATCCACGTTTCTTAAGACCCTGAACCGCATGAACGACCTTGTGCCAAACGTAAAAACAGGCGGCACAGTCAGCTATTCGGGGCAGGATATATTCGCCCCCGGTCTGGACGTGATCTGGCTGCGCAAGCGGGTGGGCATGGTATTTCAAAAGGCAAACCCCTTTCCCATGAGCATTTTTGACAACATTGCCTACGGCCCCCGCACCCATGGCACCCGTTCCAGGGCAAAGCTGACGGAGATAGTGGAAAAATCCCTGCGCGACGCCGCCATATGGGACGAGGTGAAGGACAGACTGAGCAAAAACGCGCTGGAGCTTTCCGGCGGGCAGCAGCAGCGGCTGTGCATAGCCCGGGCGCTGGCCGTGGAGCCGGACGTGCTGCTGATGGACGAATCCACCTCCGCGCTGGACCCCATTTCCACGGCGAAAATAGAGGAGCTGGCCGCGGAGCTGAAGAAAAAATACACGGTGATAATGGTGACGCACAATATGCAGCAGGCAGCCAGAGTGTCCGATATGTGCGGTTTTTTCCTGATGGGCGAGCTGGTGGAATTTGACGGGACGGAGAAAATGTTTTCCATGCCCTCCGATAAACGCACGGAGGATTACATTACGGGGAGGTTCGGATAATGCGCAGCCGTTTTGATGGGGAGCTTCAGCAGCTCAACAGCGTGCTGATAATGATGGGCGCCGCCTGCGAGGAGGCCATAGCCTGCTCGGTGAAGGCCGCGCTGGACGCCGGCGAGGCGGAGGAAGCGGAGCTGCGCGCCCGGGCGGCGGAGCTGGAGGAAAAGATAGACCGGCAGGAGAGGGACGCGGAGGATCTGTGCCTGCGGCTTCTTTTATTGCAGCAGCCTGTGGCCGGCGATCTCAGAGTAATATCCTCGGCGCTGAAAATGATTTCCGACATGGAGCGTATAGGCGATCAGGCGCTGGATATTGCGGAGCTGGCCGGACGCATCAGGGGCGTGGACGACGGGCGGCGGCTGCATCTGCGGCAGATGGCCACGGAGACCATAAAAATGGTCACAGACAGCGTCAACGCCTTTGTGAACGCGGATCTTCAGGCGGCCCGGGCGGTGATAGCCTACGACGACGTGGTGGACGGCCTTTTCAACGCGGTGCGCCGGGAGCTTACGGAGCTGGTGTCCGGCGACAGCGCCAACGGGGAGATGTATCTGGACACCCTGATGGCCGCCAAGTACTTTGAGCGCATAGGCGATCACGCCGCCAACATCGCGGAGTGGGTGGAGTTCTCAATTACAGGAAAACACGACGAAAATGCATGATTTTACTTATATTTAACCGAAAGGGGATAATGGATTTAACCGCGGCAGGTTAGAATAATACCAAATAATGTGTATCAGTGAGGATCTGCTTATGGATATATTCGACCTGCTGACCCTGGTGGGCGGGCTGTGCCTGTTCCTTTTCGGCATGAATCTGATGGGCGAGGCGCTGGAAAAAAGCGCCGGCGGGAAGCTTAAAAGTATACTGAGCCGCATCACCGGCAATAAATTCACCGGTTTTCTGCTGGGACTGGGCGTCACGGCCATAATACAGTCTTCCTCCGCCACCACCGTGATGGTGGTGGGTTTTGTCAACTCCGGGCTTATGAGCCTGCATCAGGCCATCTGCGTTATCATGGGCGCCAATGTGGGCACCACGGTGACGGCCTGGCTTCTCAGCCTTACGGGTATTTCCGGCGACAGCGTTTTCATCCAGCTTTTGAAGCCATCCTCCTTCACCCCTGTGCTGGCGCTGGTGGGCATAGTGCTGTATATGTTCGGCAGGAGCGGCAGAAAAAAAGACGCCGGCATGATCTTTCTTGGCTTCGCCACGCTGATGTTTGGCATGGAGGCCATGACAGGGGCTGTTTCCGGCCTGAAAGACGTGCCGGAATTCCGCAATATACTGCTGATGTTTTCAAATCCCATACTGGGGGTGCTGGCCGGCGCGGCGCTGACGGCTATAATCCAGTCGTCCTCGGCCTCGGTGGGTATTCTGCAGGCTCTTTCCTCCACCGGGCAGGTGACTTTCGGCGCCGCTGTGCCTATAATAATGGGCCAGAACATCGGCACCTGCGTCACGGCGCTCATCTCCTCCGTGGGCACCGGCAAGGCCGCCAAACGCACGGCCGTGGTGCACCTCCTTTTCAATGTTATAGGCACGGCGGTGTGGCTGACGGTCTACTGCGTGCTAAACGCCGTTTTCAAATTCTCCTTTGTTTCTCAGGCCATAGACCAGCTTGGCATCGCGGTGGTGCACACCGTGTTCAATCTGGCCTGCACAGCGCTTATGCTGCCCCTGAGCGGCTGGCTTGAAAAGCTGGCCTGCAGCCTTGTGCCGGACAAAACTCAGGAAGGTCCCGCCACCATTCTGGACGAGCGCCTGCTGGCCGCCCCGGCCGTAGCCATAGAGCGCAGCCGGGAGGTGGCGGCGGTGATGGCCGACCGGGCCGCTTCCGCCCTTACGCAGTCTTTGGAGCTGCTGCGGGAATATGATGCGGAAAAGGCAAAAGCCATAGCGGAAAAGGAGCGGGAGGTTGATTCTCTTGAGGACACTCTGGGCAGCTATCTTGTCAAGCTCAGCTCCCGGCCCATGACCGCCAAAGACAGCGGCGAGGCCGCCAAGCTTCTTCACGTTATCGGCGATTTTGAGCGCATCTCCGACCATGCCGTCAACATCCTAAACTCCGCCGAGGAAAAGCGCGCCAAATCTCTGAATTTTTCCGCCGCCGCGCTGGAGGAGCTTTCGGTGATAACAGGAGCGGAAAAGGAAATACTGGCCCTTACCCTCAAAGCCTTTGAAAACGGGGATCTTCAGTCCGCGGCGCTGGTGGAGCCGCTGCAGCGGGTGATAGACGCCATAAAGGAGCAGATGCGCACCCGCCATGTGCTGAGGATGCAAAAGGGCGTTTGTACCATCGAGATGGGCTTTATCTGGTCGGTGTAGGCTCCCTGGCCGCTGAGAAGGCCCTTTGAATAGCCGTGAATATCCAGATTGTCATGGGCCATCTGCATCTCGCAGC
>CAZLIJ010000104.1:0-3145 GCA_964559305.1 uncultured Oscillospiraceae bacterium
GCCGCCCAAAACCCAGCGGGAAACGGCCAAGGAGTGCGGCATCAGCCGCTCCTATGTGTCCAGAATCGAAAAGCGGGCTCTGATCAAACTAAGGGCAGCCCTTGGCGAGGATGCCGATCCCGCATAGCGGTCTTGTGCTGAAGCAAAAAATGTGCTATTATTTTCTAAAAGTTTCTGAAAGGCGGGCGATTGGATGAAAACCGGAAAAATGGCAGGAATACTCACGCTGATGCTGCTGGTGGTCATATTGGGTTTCATCATCGGCCTGCGGGAAAGTGAAACCGAAAACGTGGTGGTGGACGGCGGCGAAGCCGTGACAATAGACAAGGGCCAGACCACGCCTGCCCCCACGCCGGACGTGGGCGACCGCCCGGTCCAGACCGCCGACCCGGCGGATGATCTGCCGAAGATAGATATTACCAGCTGGGAATATACCATCGCCAACGGGGACAATACATATAAAGCCGTACCCAAGGTGTCCGAGGTGGGCAATACGGGAGCGTTTTTCTGCACTAAGGCCGTGGATGCCCTGAACGCCATGGTCAAGGACTGCACTGCCGCGGGCTATTCTATACACATCAACCTTGCCTATGTGCCATACAGCACGCAGGAGTATTATTATAACAACATGACCGGTAAATACACCGCCGCCGGCGATACTCAGGAGGAGGCCGAGCGCAAGACATCCAAGATAATCGCCCGGGCCGGTCAGAGCGATCATCAGACCGGCCTCGGCGTGGATATAACCGATTCCTATTTCACGCCCTACACCAACGAGACACTAAACCAGAAAGCTCTTGACTGGCTGGACGACCACTGCGCGGAGTATGGCTTTATCCAGCGCTATCCCGCCGGCAAGGAGAGCATAACAGGCTATCGCCAGTCGTATCACTTCCGTTATGTGGGCGTTGAAGCCGCCCAATATATCACTTCGCACTTCCTTTGCCTGGAGGAATTTGCCGCGCTTTATAAGTGACTGATTTTTTGCGGAGAAATGCCTGTTTCTCCGCAAAAAAATGCTTGCAAAGACCATGCCGCGGTGGTATTATTACTAATGTTAGATAAGTAGTAAGTTGGAGTGGGTTCCCGGCCCACTCTTTTTCTTGAACAAAAATCAAATGTCAGAATATGGAAGTTGGGTGCGTATGAGCAAAATTACAGACAGAGTGACCGAGCTTGCCCGGCCGGTGGCGGAGGCCAACGGCTGCGAAATATGGGATGTTGAGTATGTCCGCGAAGCCGGTACACAATATCTAAGGGTATATATTGATAAAGAGGGCGGCGTGGGCATAGACGACTGCGAGCGCGTCAGCCGCGAGCTTGACCCCGTCCTTGACGAAGCCGACCCCATTCCGGACAGCTATGTATTTGAAGTGGGCTCCGCCGGCTGCGAGAGAGAGCTGAAGCGGCCCTCAGATTTTGAAAGGTTTATGGGCAGTCAGGTGGAAGTGAAATTCTATCAGCCTGTGAACGGACGCAAATCCGCCGTGGGCAAGCTGACGGGCTATGCCGACGGCGCTGTGACCATTTTCCGACCCGACGGGGAGCAGACATTTACAAAACAACAGACTGCGCAGGTGAGACTGCACGAGACAATATAAAAAGAGGTATAAGCGATGAATGCGGAATTTTTTGAAGCGGTAGCGGACATTGAAAAAGAAAAGGGCATACCCAGGCAGTATATGTTCGACAAGATCAATCAGGCCATGATGACGGCTTTCCGTCGGGATAATCCTGAGTGCGCCGACAATGCCGAGGTAATTCTGGACGAGGAAAAAAAGCAGATCGAGATGGTCATCAACAAGACCGTGGTGGAGGAGGTTGAAGATCCCTTCACTGAGATCACGCCTGACGCTGCCCGTAAGATCAACAAAAAAGCCAAGCTGGGCGACGTGGTAGGAGTGCCTGTGGAGCCGAAAAAATTCGGACGTATTGCCGCTCAGTCGGCAAAGCAGGTCATAATTCAGGGCATCCGCGAAGCGGAGCGGGGAATTATTTACGACGAATTCAACTCCAAGGAGCATGAGATACTCACAGGCGTTGTTTCAAGAGTGGAGCCGCGCAACGGCAGCGTATCCATACGCATAAGCTCAAACTCTGAGTTTACCGAGGCCATGCTGGCGCCCAATGAACGTATTAAAACCGAAGCGCTGCGGGAGGGCGACCACATCAAGGTGTATGTGGTGGAGGTCAGAAATTCCACCAGAGGGCCCCAGGTGCTCATCAGCCGCACCCATCCGGGACTTGTGAAAAGACTTTTCGAGCTTGAGGTGCCGGAGATATACGACGGCACAGTAGAGATAAAATCCATCGCCCGGGAAGCCGGCAGCCGCACAAAAATGGCTGTGTGGTCCACTGATCCGGACGTGGACCCCATCGGCGCCTGCGTGGGCCCCAAGGGCGGGCGCGTGGCCAGCATAGTAAACGAGCTGGGCGGAGAAAAGATCGATATTGTCAAGTATTCCGAGACGCCTGAGGAATATGTGGCGGCGTCCCTGTCCCCGTCGGAGGTCATTTCGGTGACAATGCTGGAGGATGGCAAGAGCTGCCGGGTCATCGTACCAGACGGCCAGCTGTCACTGGCCATCGGCAAGGAGGGCCAGAACGCCCGTCTGGCCGCCAAGCTCACGGGCTATAAAATAGACATCAAGCCCGAAACCGAGCCGGCCGGGGAATAAATTACAGTAAAGGCGGCGGCTTTATGCCAAAAAAAATACCGATGCGGCAATGTCTGGGCTGCCGCGAAATGAAACCGAAAAAAGAACTAATCCGGGTGGTGCGCACGCCGGAAGGCGAAATATCACTGGATTTTAAGGGCAAAATACCCGGCAGAGGAGCTTATGTCTGTCCGTCGGAAACATGCCTTGAACGGGCTGTCAAAACCCGGGCCATAGAAAGAGCGCTGGAGACCCAAATTCCTCCGGAGCTTTACGACCGGCTGAGAGAAGAAATGGAGGCCGGAACATGAAAGAGAAAGCGCTGAATTATCTTGGCCTGATGCGCAAGGCGGGAATGCTGGAGCTGGGCGAGACCGGCGCGGGCGCGGCGGTGAAGTCCGGCAAGGCAAAGCTGCTGCTGCTGGCGCCTGACGCGGGCGAAAACTCAAAACATCGGGCAGAAAGCTTTGTTTACGGGCGGAACACCC
>CAZLIJ010000104.1:3155-5975 GCA_964559305.1 uncultured Oscillospiraceae bacterium
TTGTGGTGCTGCCGTTTACAAGAGATGAGCTCTCAAAATATGTGGGCAAGGCCAACACGGTCATGGCCGCTGTCACAGACGGCGGTTTTGCTGAGGCGTTTATGAATACGCTGGCGGCCATCGACCCCAAGTACGAGGAACTGGCCCGCCTGACGGCAGACAAAAACAGACGCGCGGCACAGAGAAAACAAGGCATGAGGAGGAATGACGCATGAGTATGCTTGTTAAATACAGAGTTCACGAGGTGGCCAAGGATTTTGACCTTAGCTCAAAGGATATCACCGAAATACTGACTGAGTACGCCACCACACCGAAAAACCATATGCAGGTTCTGGAGACCTCTGAGCTGGATGTGATATTTGAATATCTTACCCAGCACCATCAGCTTTCCAGCCTGGAGCAGGTGTTCCAGGTGAAAAAGGCGCCGGAAAAGCCGGCTGATAAGCCCGCTCAGAATCAGCCGGGCAGCCATCAGCCCGCCGCCGCGCCGGCCCAGCCGGCCCAGCCTGCACATCAGCCCAAGCCCGACAAGCCCTATATGCCCCGTCCCACGGCGGAAAAGCGCGTTGTGGACACCCGCGGCAGCACCGGCGTCAACATCGCAAAATACGATGAGAAGTTTGACAAGCTGGCAGGCGGCAGAGATAAGGATCTGCGCCGGGGCGGCAAGGAAAAGATCGTCAACAAGCAGAAGCAGCGTCAGCAGCAGGCCATGGCTTCCGCCAAGCGCCGCCAGGAAGAGCGGGACAAAATGCAGAAGCTTCAGCTGGAGATCGCGAAAAAGCAGCAGCTTAAGGTTGCCATTCCCGACTCCATAAGCGTGGGCGAGCTGGCCAGCCGCATGAAAAAGACTGCCTCCGACGTTATAAAAAGACTTATTAAAGAGGGCGTTTTCGCCTCCATATCCGATGTTGTGGATTATGACACCGCGGCTCTCATAGCCATGGACATGGGCTGCAAGGTGGAAAAAGAAGTTGTAGTCAGCGTGGAAGAGCGCCTTATCGACGACCATCAGGATGACGAGTCAGAGCTGGTGTCAAGAGCGCCGGTGGTGGTGGTCATGGGCCACGTTGATCACGGCAAGACCAGCCTTCTTGACTATATCCGCCACGCCCATGTGGCCTCCGGCGAGGCCGGCGGCATCACTCAGGCCATCGGCGCGTACACAGTGAACGTGAGCGGCAACCCCGTCACCTTCCTGGACACCCCGGGCCATGAGGCTTTCACCTCCATGCGCGCCCGCGGCGCCATGATAACCGATATCGCCATCCTTGTTGTGGCGGCGGACGACGGCATCATGCCCCAGACCGTGGAGAGCATTAATCACGCCAAGGCCGCAAATATTCCCATCGTTGTGGCCATCAACAAAATGGACGTACACGGCGCCAATCCCGACAGAGTTAAGCAGCAGCTCACTGAATACGGTCTGCTGGGCGAAGACTGGGGCGGCGACACCATCATATGCCCCATTTCCGCCAAGACCGGTATGGGCGTTGATAATCTGCTTGAAAACCTTGTTGTTCTGGCCGAGATCCAGGAGCTGAAAGCAAATCCCAACCGCCCCGGCAAGGGCACGGTCGTGGAAGCACGGCTTGACAAGGGCAGGGGCCCCATCACCACTGTGCTTGTCCAAAACGGCACATTGCATCAGGGCGATCTTATAATTGCCGGCACGGCTGTGGGCAGAGTGCGCACCATGGTAAACGACAAGGGCGTTTCCGTCAGCGAAGCCGGCCCCTCCGTTCCCGTGGAGATATCCGGACTTTCCGAGGTCCCCGGCGCGGGCGACACCTTCAACGTGGTTGCCGACGAGCGCATGGCAAGAGAGCTGGTGGAGCAGCGCAAGTCCGAGCTCAAGGACGCCGCCAACGGCCCTGCCAAAAAGGTGAGCCTGGAGGATCTGTTCAGTCAGATACAGGCCGGTGAGATGAAGAACCTCAATATCATCGTCAAGGCCGACGTTCAGGGCTCCGCCGAGGCGGTGAAGGCCTCCCTTGAAAAGATATCCAACGAAGAAGTCAAGGTTAAGGTCATCCATTCCGGCGTGGGCGCCATAAACGAATCCGACGTGATGCTGGCCGCCACCTCCGGCGCCATCGTGGTCGGCTTCAATGTCCGGCCCGACAACGCCGCCCGGGATTCCGCGTCCCGCTCCAACGTGGATATAAGGCTTTACAGAGTTATTTACGACTGCATTAACGAGATCGAATCCGCCATGAAGGGTATGCTGGCTCCCAAGTATCAGGAAAAGATCATCGGCCACGCCGAGATTCGGGAGACCTACAAGGTGTCCAAGGTGGGCACGGTCATGGGCTGCTATGTGCAGGACGGAAAGATACAGCGCGGCTGCCAGGTCCGCGTACTGCGTGATAACATCGTTATTCACGAGGGCGACCTTGCCTCTCTAAGACGCTTCAAGGACGACGTGAAGGAAGTGCAGGAGAACTACGAGTGCGGTATGCAGATAGAAAAGTTCAACGACGTGAAGGTCGGCGACATCATCGAATGCTTCGTCATGGAAGAGATAAAACAGTAAACTATCATATGCGGATGCAGCCCTGAGGCGGCGTCCGCATTTGGCGGATAAGGAGGAATAACAATGCCTTCAAATAAACTTGCAAGGACAAACGACGATATACAGATAGTACTTTCCAAGCTGCTGCGGGAGGTCAAGGACCCGAGAGTGCAGCAGGGTATGATAAGCATCACACGAGTGGAGACCACCGGCGATCTGCGCTATTCCAAGATCTGGCTTTCCGTGATGGACATGAAGGACGAAAAGGAATTCCGCAAGGGACTCAAATCCGCTTCCGGCTGGCT
>CAZLIJ010000105.1:0-3153 GCA_964559305.1 uncultured Oscillospiraceae bacterium
CGAACGGAGCGGCGGATTCATTTTATAGCGCCCGTGGTCTTTTGCCATGGTCTCGTCCAGCGTGAGATAATGGGGCGCAGTTTCGCAGCTAACGTCAACGCCGCTGCGCTTTGCCTGCCGGATAAGCGCTGCGCTTTCCTTGCAGGAGATGTGGCAGACGTGGTAGGCGCAGCCGGTTTTTGCCGCCAGCTCAAGGTCCCGCTCGATTTCCCGCCACTCCCGCTGGCGGCTGTCGGACTGGGACATATCCTCGCAGTGGGCGGCGATTATTTTGCCAAGGCTTTTCGCTTTTTTCATGGCAAGCTCCATCAGCTCCCCACTCTGAACGCCCCGGCCATCATCGGAAAAGGCGATGACCCGGGGGGCAAGCGCCGCCATGTCCGAAAGCTCACGCCCGTTTTCCCCCGCGCTTATGGCGCCGTAGGGATATACCCTCACAGCGGCGTCCCGGGCGATGATGTCCAGCTGCTTTTCAAGAGCCGGGGGGCTGTCGGGCACGGGAGCAAGATTGGGCATGGGGCACACCGCCGTATAGCCGCCCCGGGCGGCGGCCAGAGTGCCGGTGCGGATAGTCTCTTTATAAGAAAAACCCGGCTCACGCAGATGAACGTGTACATCTGCGAAACCGGGTAAAACATATATATTGTCACTGTTAAAATCGGGAACGGCAGCCGCGCCGGGCGCCATGTCGGCAAAGACCGGGCCCGGGACAGATACTTCCCTCATGCTGCTGTGGGTTGCGTCATATACCAGCTTTTTCATAAGTCCTCCCCAGCGGGAGCGCAGACCTACGCGACCTGCCCGTGGCAGAAAAAAAGTCCTGTGAAAAGATCACAAGACTGCAGCCGCATACCGACGGGCAAATCCACCGCCGGAAAATATGCACTTCCATCTTGCCGGCCTCTCTGGGCCGCTTAAAGATTTTACTTATTTTATCATTTTGCCGCCGCCGCTGTCAAGCGGGAGAAGCCGCCAAAATTGCCCGCCGGCAGGGGGGGAGGGATTGGTGATTATTCAACAAGGGGCACAGGAAAAGAAAGGTTAGAGTATGTAACAAAGCGTATGGTAATAAACAGGACGGCGTGTTATAATAATCGCAATTTTGGATAACAGGACGCTGGGGGAGGATGCGCGATGGAGGATATGATTTTTCTGGACACCGCTTTTCCGGACGTACAAATAGTTTTCGATGGGGACAAATACGCGGGAATGCTGACGCCGGAGGGAATAGAGGCGTCGGCGGTCAGCGCCGCGTTTGTTTCAAACAGGCGCGTGCTGTCGGGCTATGACGAGGCCTGCCGCAGTATCCGGCGCACGCTTTCTTCCCAGCTGGGGCTTGAAATGCCGAAAGGCTTTGCCGTTGAGCTGACGCCGGAGGATCTGGCCGTCTTCTGCACCCAGAGCTGCCCGGCGGATAAGATGGAAGCCTACCTTGAAAAAAAGCGGGAACAGACCCGCCGGGACATGGTGATATGGCTGCGGGAGCGCCCCTGGGACACAAATCCCATGACGGCGGCCCAGGCTCGCTCCCACAACTATGTTTTTGACGCCGGCACCGGCGAGATAAGCACGGACGGGCACTTTAACCCCGCCCGCTCCATCTGCCTGCCCTCGTCCATAGATACCCGCCGGGTAACAGCCATAAAAACCACGGGCTTTGTGTCGTATACATATCTTGAGGAGGTCGTGATGCCCGACAGCGTCACGTCCATCGAGCCCTATGCCTTTTATGACAGAGTGCACCTTAAAAGGGCAAATCTTTCCGCCAATCTTGAGATAATTCCGGCGGGGCTTTTTTCCCGCTGCCGCAGCCTTTGCTCCATCGTGATACCGCCGGGCGTGAAGGAGATACGGGAGGAAGCGTTTTATCAGTGCCCGGCGCTGGACACGGTGATAATTCCCGACACGGTGCAGTCGGTGGGCCGCTGCGCTTTTTTGAATGTGCCGCATATTTATTACCACGGCCCGGCCCCGGGCTTTCCATGGGGCGCCACCGTGGGCAACTGAGCAAATATATCCCGGGAGGATGAAGAAAGATGACGACTTGCTATAATGGGGATTCCAAAATAATTACTGAGACCGCCGCCTGCGGCGGCAGCAACATAAAAGCGCCTATGAGACTTGATTTTCTCCGCGCTCTCAGGGAAAAAACGCCGGAGGACTGGCCGGATATCTATATTTTCAGGGACGAGGGCTCCGCGCCCCTGTGCTACGAAACGGAAAATCAGGCGGCGGACAGGATGAACTGCGTGGGCCTTGTCAGCGCGCCCTCCGATACGCTGACCGCCATGCTGCGCTCCGGCCCGGTAAAGGCAAGAGCCGTGTCCCTTTGCACCGCCGCCGGAATTCCATGCCCGCCGGACAGCCCGGAGGTCTGGGGCTTTACGGCGGAATACAGCGTGGATAACAAGCTTCAAAGCGTGCTGGATACCGCCGTGGCTCAGGCTTTCGCCAGAGGGGCCGGAACTATGGAGCTGCTGGGGGAAAAGGCCCGGTATCTTGTGATGCAGGCCGTGCCGGAGAACGTCATTGTGCAAAGCTTTGCAGCAATGACCGCCCAAACGCTCCACCCGGAGCTTATCCCCGACCCGCCGGTAAAATTCACCCAGGCCGACGCCTTCGGCGAGCTGACGCGAGTGCTGGCATACAGGCTTTGCGGCATGAATGTGCGGCTTATCGGCAACAAGGGCTGCGGCAAAAACACCCTTACCCAGACGGTGGACTGGCTTTTGGGCGTGCCCCAGTACCGTATGCAGGGCAACGCGGAGCTTGACAAGCTGGACCTTCTGGGCGGGCCTACAATAGAAAACGGCACCATGCGCTATCAGCTCAGCGATATGCTGTGCTATCTCCGGGACGGGGCTGACGTGGTGCTGGACGAGGGCAACACCATAAAGCCCGAGTGCGCCGACGTGCTGCACAGCCTTACCGACGAGGCCCGCCGCATCGAGGTGCCCGGCTACGGCCTTGTGAAAATGCACCCCATTTCATCCTTTACAATAACCATGAACGAGGATTACGCCGGCACAAACTTCATGAACGAGGCCACCATTGACCGCTTCACGCCCATCCAGATGTCCCAACCCGAGGGCGTGACGGACATTCTGCGCCGGGTAGTGCCCACGGCGGGGGATACGAGCCTTCGCATCTGTG
>CAZLIJ010000105.1:3163-5968 GCA_964559305.1 uncultured Oscillospiraceae bacterium
CTACTGCGGCATAAGGGATAAGATAAAAGCCGTGGACGGCCTTGACCCGGAGGCCATGACGATCCGTGGCTTTGTGGACGCGCTGCGGGCCGAGCCGCTGCTGGGACTTAAGCTGGGCCTG
Organism: uncultured Oscillospiraceae bacterium; assembly: GCA_964559305.1. Classification (GTDB taxonomy): domain Bacteria; phylum Bacillota; class Clostridia; order Oscillospirales; family Oscillospiraceae; genus UBA2922. Next base: position 3,285 of record CAZLIJ010000105.1, read on the forward strand.
CTGGACAACGTGGCCAACAAACCCCAGGACGCTTACACACGCTTGCAGCTGACAGAGCTTATAGAGAGCATGATACGATGAGCAGCAGTGAATTCGACCGCTCTCACGAGCGGTTCAGATTCTATCTTAATACCGAGCCCGTGGTGATGATACTAAGCCGCAATCTGTCCTTTTTGCTGGACGAAAACCGGCTGGTGGAGGCCGTGGAGGTGGACGACGGGCTGAAATGCGGCACTGCCAAGGGCAAGGCCGTTATCGGCGGCGCGGATTTTCTCATGCGGGAGGAATTCAGCTCTCATGAGTGGACGGCGGCCATGCGGGTGCTGCTGGCCCATGAGATCCAGCACGACAACAGCTCCGACAGGGCGGAGCTTGTGGGGCTTCGGCGCTGGTACGGCAATTATCTCCACGATAATTTCGGCGTCCGCTTTGCCGCGGGCACTGTGCTGGGGCAGCGGCTTTTGAACGCGCTGGAGGACGGGCGGATAAACAATATCATCTGCCGCCGTTTCCCCGGCTATGTTCCCATGCTCCGCTTCACCTATTTTGCCCGCCGGGAAAATATGAAGGCCAGCCCTCCCGAATGGGGCTGCTGGGGCGAGCTGACGGACTTTATAAAAAATGTGGACAGTCTTGCCGTCACGGGTCTTGAAATGCCCGGCGCGGAGATATATGCCGGGACCCGGCTGAGCCGGGAAACGGAAAAAATGCTGCCCTATATCGAGGCTTCGTATCTTGCCACCACCGCCCGGGAGTGCGTGAATATCTGCTCCGATATGCTGACGGCCTGCGCCCCCTATCTGGCAGCGCTTTGCAGGGGGATAGAGGATCTGGACTCCGCTCTTGAGGAGATAAGAGGTGATCTGCAGGAGTACGCTTACAGCGATTCCGACCGGCTGGAGCAGCGGGGCGACGGCACCGACGGCGGCGGGCGCTTCGGCAAGGGCGTGGGTGACGGGCAGAAAAACGACAGCGCCCAGGCCGACGAGGCTCCGGGCGAAAAGGGCGATACCGGCGCTCAGGGCGGCGGCAATAACACCGAGCGCATCGGCGATGAGAGCGGCAGCCTTGCCTCCCAGGAGACAAAGGCCAAAAACGGCGGCGGCAACAGCGGCCGGGAGGACAGGGGCGCTTCCTCCAGCGACGGGCAGTCTGATAACCATGGCCGCACCGGCCTTGGCGTCAGCATGGCCAATTCTCAGGACGCGGCGTCGGAAAAAGCCCGGCACGAGGGCCCGCAGAGCATCAGCGAGGTCATTGGCACCGGCTGGAGCGGGCAGAAATCCCCGGCGCTGACCGGTGATGAAGTGGAGGATATGCTCACCGCCGCCAGAGACAACGCGGATAACGACCGGCAGGAGCCGCCGGTAAAGCCCGGCTCCGCCACGCCCCTTTCCCTTAAGGACAGAAGCCGGCTTAAAAAGCTTTATAAAAACGTGGAGTTTAAGGAGAGCTTTGTGCTGCCGGAAAACCGGCGGCTGCCCCCGGAATACATGGAGGAGGCCAAGCGGCTGCACCAGCGGCTGGACAGGATACTGCGGGAGCTGCGGGTGCGCACGGCAAATCAGCGCAAAGGCTCGCTATCCCAAAAGGCGCTGTGGAAATGCCAGGTGAACGACAATGATATATTTCAGCGCAAATCCCCGCCTGATAAGTGCCAAAGCGCTTTTTATCTGCTCATCGACCGCTCCGGCAGCATGGGGGCGGGCTACGGCAACGGCACTTCCCGGCTTTTCACCGCCCTGATGACCGCCGCGGTGCTTGAGGAGGCGCTGAAGGGCCTTGCCCGCACAAAGGTGGTGGCTTTTGACGGCGGCGGCAACATCGCCGAGCACGTGGTCATCAAGGACTTCGACCAGAAGGAGAGCGGCAACCGCTGCTGCGACGCGCTGACACAGGTGTTTGCCGGCAACGGCAACAAGGACGGCTATTCTATCCGTGTGGCCGCCGACGACCTTGAAAAGCGCAGCGAAAAGCGGAAGATACTCATCGTCCTGTCCGACGGGCTGCCCTCGGCCTACCAAAGCGAAAACGAGGCTGTGGCCGACGTGCGCTCTGCCGTACGGGAGGCCCGCCGCAGAGGCGTCATAGTGATCCCCATTATGTACGGCGTCACCGACACGGCGGAAAGCTACGCCGCCTATCAGGATATGTACGAAAAGACCATCATTTCCGTTTCCGGTGAGAATATCCTTTCAGAGTTTGAAAAACTTATAGTAAAGCTTATAAACTGACGATCCGGCTCCCATTTTGGAGCCGGATCTTTTAATTTTCTGTGAACGAATAAAATAGTTGTTGACAGGGTATAATGTAACTGATAGAATTACATTAACCAAATCAAGGAGGAATACCATGAAAGTAAAACTCATACTCGCCCCTATTATGGCGGGGCTGCTGCTGCTGAGCGCCTGCGGCGCGGCGCCCGGCAAGGACGACGACAGCGCTGAAGCCGCCCAGGTGCACACCATAGACGCCCAGCAGGCCCAAAAGATGATGCAAAGCGGCGACGAGCTTGTGATAGTGGACGTGCGCACGGCGGAGGAATATGCCACCGCCCACATTCCCGGGGCCATGCTGCTGCCCAACGAGACTATCAGCGACACGGTGACGGAAGCGCTGCCGGTGAAGGACACCACAATTCTCATCTACTGCCGCAGCGGCAACCGCAGCGCTCAGGCCGCCGC
>CAZLIJ010000106.1:0-5951 GCA_964559305.1 uncultured Oscillospiraceae bacterium
CTTTTAACGCAAAGTATGTTCCTATTCTTGAAAAAACAGCAAAGGAAAACGACATCCCATTTCACGCCATCCATATCACAAGCAAAGAGGAAGCACAAAATACACCATCGCCTATTACTACTTACGCGTTGTTCTGCAACGGCAACTATCTTACCAACGAAGAATTAAATGATAAAAAGTTTCTCAAGTTGGTACAGGGATGATTTGCAGACATATTTCCGTTTATCGGTGAGATTATGGGCATACTCCCTGCTTCGCATTTTGCGCTATTTCGAACTTGCTACACCCTGATAGGCAATTACATTTCGATCATCACTCAACGCATCTGCATTGAGACCATCTCTCCAACCGCATCATCTCGCCGCGCCACCAGCTCGTCGTTCCAGTCCTTGGCTTCCGGCAGCATGGGCGTGACGTCGGGATAGCCGTGTTCACTCAGAATCCCGGTCAGGCGCTTCACAGCTTTTTGCCCGGCGGCATCGCTGTCCAGACACAGCGCGACCTTTTGCAGTTGTGGATTCTGCTCCAGCATCCAGAGCATGGCGTGTTCCGATGTGCCGCAGAGCGCGACGTAGCTGTGCGTGCGCCAGTCCTCCGGGTAGAGAGCGACAAACGACATCAGATCGATGGGCGCTTCAAACACATAGAGCCGGTCAGAGGTTCCCGCCCAGTGAAAGCTGTACCGGGGATCGCTGCCCTCAACATTGATACGAAACGCCTTTCCGTCAGAATTGACGCTGCGCTTGTGCGCATGACAAATAACGCCGTGTTCATCCTTCCCGATGAACACGGCGTTGTGATATTCTGCGTCCTCGTACAGCAGACCCGCCTGCGCGAAGCTGGTGACGATCTCCCGGTCAATACCGCGGCGCTGGGTCAGGTAGGCATACACCCGCCGCATGCTGTCGTTTTTCGGAGGAACGACAAACGGTTTGGGCGGCTCGGCAGGCTTTCCCTCCGCCGCGTGATAGGCTTCGCCCTGTTCTCCGTCCAGCAGGAAGGTCACGGCTTCCGGAAAGCTCATATTGTAAAACCGCCTGACGAAGTCCACGGCCAGCCCGCCCTCGCCGGTGGCGTGATCGAACCACTGGTTCCCGCGGATCGTGATGCTGTGATCGGCTTCCAGCCGCTTGTCATGGCCGGATGGCAGAAGCCTTTCACCGCGCCGGCGCAGCAGCCCCGCCAGATCGACAGAATTGGCGCGGTGCTTTTGTTCGTCGGTGAAATGAATATACTGTGCGATGATGCTCGCCCCCTATCTTTAATATGGAATGATGTAGTCCTGTCGCTGTTCCTGATCGTCCGCTTTGTGGCCTTGGGCGATCTTCTTTTCCTTCATCCTGCGGCGGAGCTTTTTGTCGATGCTGTATCCGACGCCGCCCCGCTGCGGCGGCGTGTTGTTTTGAAACACCCGACTCATGTGATGCAGCAGCCGGGTGGCGGAGAGAAAGACGGAGGGGTTCTGCACAGCCTCCGCCCAATGCTCCGTGTAAAACTGCGCGTGGGTATTGCCCTGGTGCGCCGAACGGGTGAACCAGTCCAGCGCGGCGGGCTTGTCCCGTGGAATATCTTCGCCGGCGAGGTAAAGCTTGCCCAGCGCATACATGGCGCAGGAGTTCCCGCCGTTGGCAGCTTCTGTGAAATAGTGAACCGCCGCCGACACATCCTTCTGCACGATACCACCTTGAAGGAGCAGTTTGCCAAAAGCGTAAGCTGCGTCGGGGTTGCCCTCATCCGAGAGGCGAAGCAGCAGCGCCGCCGCGTCACGAATGGTATCCCGCGTTGCGTCGGGCGCATGGATGATTCTCACCAGTTTTCGCACGTTCTCCGGGACGCGCTGTTCCTCTGCCGGAGTTTCCTCAAAGGTGAACGTATGGCCGAGGAGCTTCGCCGCCTCCGCGACGACCATGTTGCGGACGGGCTTGAACTCCTTTTGCCGGGAGAAGGGCGGCAGCTCCGGCATCTCGTCCTGATAGGTGCTGACGATATCCGTGCGGATATCGAACCATAGGCGGTATGCCTCCGCCACGCGCGTGTCCCTCGCCAGCTCGTCCACGATCTCATCCACAAGGGCTTTTGCCGGAGCCTGCAGATAGCCATATTGCAGCTTGCCCTTCTGCGCCGCCAGTTTTGTGACGAGCCGTGCCGTCAGCTTTTCAATGTGCTCGTTTCGGACCGTGCCACCGGCCATCTGCGCGATCAGCTCCTGATACAGTTTGCGCGCATCCGTCTTGAGCGCGTCCCGTCGCTGGGTATCGGCGGCGTACAGTCCCTTGAGCTGCTCCGGGAAGATGCTCTGCGCCAGCGCGGACTTGATCTGCGCGATGCCCTGCTTGGTGAGGAAGCCCTCGGTCGGATCGGTGGAGTAAATAATCATGTGAATGTGCGGGTGATGGCTCTTATCGTGGAAGGCCGCGTACCAGCGAAGGTTCTCCGGCTTGATCTTATAGCCCTTCGCCAGCGCGGCGGCACAGGAGCAGAGCATGGCGCGCCAGCTCTCCGGCGACTCGAAGCCCATGGCATGGGCATCCTCCCGCCGCAGGGAAATGACCGGCGTCCACACGACACCGGGATGCGCCGCGATTTCCTTTTGCACCTGCGAGATTACAAGCTTTTTCCCAGTGCCGTCGAAGAGACCGTGGGTATCCAGCTTGGAAACGCCGGGGCGGGTTCCGATGTAGTCCACATAGTTTTCCCGCTTGCCGATCTGATCGAGGTTCTGCTCCAGCGCGGTCTGGATAAAATCCGAAGCGTTCTCCCGCGTGGGTCGTGCAAGGTAGTCCTCGTACTCGAACCGTTTTTTCGCCGAAGGAAAATCCCTGACGAGTTGGCAGATCACCTGTGCCTGTTTTTCCGTAGCCGGTTTTTGCCGGTCGGAGTCGGCCACCGGCGCGACGCCCTCACGGGTTGCGATGTAGCGAACGAGATACGACAGGTGCGCCCCGCTGCTGTGGCCGCTTTTGAAATGCGGCGAGATGAAAATAATGCGTGGCATCCTTACTCATCCTCTCCGGTGAAGATATCCAGACTATATTCCAGCGGCAGCGGATCTTCGTAGATCTTTTCATAGGTGAGCTTGTCACCGATCCGCTTGACCTCGCCCACCGCCTTGCCGTGAACGTGTTGGAGCTGCTCCGCGCTGACCCGGAACATTCCGGCGATGATGTTCCACGTTTTCGCTTCTTCCACCGAGAGCCGAAAAAGATTGCGGTTCACATGCGCGGCGAAGCTGTCCAGTATGCCGTGAAGCACCTGCGACAAGACCGGCGCGAGATACTCCGACGCATCCTTTGCGCCGAGGTACCCGGCATAGAACCGCACGGCGGTTTCCACAAACTCCGACTGGCTTTTGCAGTTGTCCTGTTGGTAGAGCTGCTCAATTTTCCTCTTGCATTCCGGCGAAAGCCAAAACGCGTGCTTTTTCTTTTTCTGTTCTTCCATATGATCTCCTTTCCTGCTGAGCCCGCCGACGGAACGGGCAAACGCCTTGCGGTTGCGGCATTTTTTCTTCGACCGACCCCGGAGCCGGCTCTGAGATGGGTAAACCGACCCCGCACCCTCGTATACCCGACCCGCTCTGCGGGGCGGTGTTTTCCGCTTCGGAGGGCGCTTGCGACCCCGGCGCTTTATCCTGTACTAAAATCGTGAGCGTCAAGCTGCCTCCAAACCTCCCGCACAAAGCCCCGACAGGGCGGTCAAGCCCTGCCGGGGTGTACGGATGCCACCCTGCGCCGAAACCCGGCGCACAGGGCGAACACGGGGGAAACGGCTGGGCTACATGGTCGGTTCCATCGTCGGCGCGGTATCCTCCGCCATGCGCTGGGCTGCATAGTCCGTCAGCATCATGCCGGTCTGCTGCTGACAGTATTCGTCCATCTTGCGCAGCAGCACTTCCTTTTCGGCGGCATTCAGCGTGTAGCTCCTTTCTTCACTCTGACCGTTGCCTTTCCAAAGGACAATGGTCAGCTCATCGCAGACCTGCCCGGACCCCATATCATAGTCAGCGTAGAGATTGATGTAGTCATCGTTTTTATCGGTGCAGACATCTGTGCCGAAGACAGCGTCCACATCGAAGGTCGTATCGATATAGAAATTGAGCTTGTCGTCCATCTCCGTGATCTCATCGAAGATGGAAAAGTTCCGGGAGCTGAGATGACCGGCGGAGGTGATTTCTTTACCGCCCAGATGGTCGAGCAGCCGTGCGAATTGCTGATCCCTGAAAAGAAATTGCTTGCGGGTAGCGTGGTAGGCCGCTGTGGACACATCGCCAAGAGCGTAGGTCTGCCAGCCATCCATAATGTTGACGCCGGAAAACTCCCGCTTGTCGAAGTCGATATCGAACACGCCGGTGACCTCGCCGGTGTTCTCCATGCGGATGCCGGCCAGCTCGTCAAAGTGTTCTGCGGAAATCTCTGCGGGATGCAGAAACATTTTCTCAAAGCCGGAAAGCCTTGCCGCGGACTCCGCAGTCAGATAGGAACGCACCTTTTTTGCCGCATCCAAGAGTTCGAGGCTATCGTCTACGGAAAAATATCGGCTCTGTCCATTTTCGGTCACATGGAACGCGCAGACGCGGCGCGCTTCCTCCGCCCGGCGCTCGGCGGCGAGATGTTCGCCCTCCATGCGTTCGTTGATCTCTGTGCGCTCCTGTGCGGGAACATACTGGCGGTACAGCTCATCGAAGCGCGCCTGCATGACCGTCTGCGTATCCGTGCCGCTTTCCTTCAGCACACGCTCCAGCACGACCAGCCTGCGTCTGTCCATCCACAGCTCGAGAGAAACATCATCCGCCATGTCTATTATCCTCCTTCACCGGCAGAGAAATTGCCGTCTCCGTTTTCTTTATAGGCGAGGGCTTCGCGCGCGGCTGCTTTGCGGGGCGTTTTGCCGCAGGGGTGGACTTGCTGTCCACATATTCCCGCAGGGCATCCGGCACCGCCTTTTCATACAGCTCCGCCAGCGCCTGCTCCATACGCTTCTGCGCCGTGGTGTTTTCCTTCTGCAGCGAAAAATCCAGCGCTTTCAATTTTTCCTCGTCGAAAGGAATCTCAATTGTGACCCGACTCATCTTGCCGCCTCCTTAAAAAGTTGTGAACCGCATAAACGGTTGCGCGTTGGGTTCGTAATCCGCAAACTGCTCCGGCTGGGCAAAGCGCTCTTTGTAGTCTGCGATCTGCCGGTCAGTGAGCGACGTGAAGTTGCCCTCGCCGTCATCGCCGACAACAAAAAACGGCCCGCAGATGATGTCATCCGCCAGCCGCCTGTTCATCGCCATGCCGTTGAGCTTGCCTTCCTCATTGCAGACCAGAATGGCACCGTCCTCCATATACACGCATTCGATCATCCCGTCCACCTCGGCCTGCAGGCTTTTCAGGTCCGCGCCGATCTCCTTTTCCACGGGCACCTTGCCGGGTTCCACACGCAGGATATGCAGCGTTTTGTTTTCGCTCATGATGTTACCTCCGATTCTGAAATATAGTTGATGTACGGAACCTCCAGCCATGCCGTCCAGCTCCGTTCCGAGAGCTTGGTTTTCACCACGCCGTATTTCGTGCCCATGGCTTCGATGACCTCGCCGTTTCCGATGTACACGCCGATATGTCCGCTGTGCCAGACGGCCAGACCCGGCGTATCCGGCATAGAGGACATATCTCCCTTGACAGTGGCATTGGCGTACATCTGATCCGCTCCCACATCCGGCATTCCGTTGATGCCGTATCCAATGCTCATGTCGCTGACATCCAGCCAGCCGTAGCCTTTGATGAGTCCCACGCAGTCGGTGGTTCTGCCGCCCAGCCAGTTCTCCCGGATAAAGTCCTCGTAGCTGCCGACACCGTCCGGATATTGCGCCAGCTTGGAGGCGAACAGTGAATCCGTGAGGACGGAGCCGTAGGTTCCCCACACATAGCCCCAGCCGTTTTCCCATGCGTTTTCCGCATAGGTCACGAGGT
>CAZLIJ010000107.1:0-5944 GCA_964559305.1 uncultured Oscillospiraceae bacterium
ATAAACGCCGGGGGCCGGGCCTTTTATATTGAAAAGCTGGCCTCGTCCAGTACGGTATATGTTTTTGGCTGCGGCCATGTGGGACAGGAGCTGGTGCCGGTTCTGACCCATGTGGGTTTCCGCTGCGTCGCTTTGGACGACCGCCCGGATTTTGCCTGCCGGGAGCGCTTTCCTGACGCCGCCGAGGTCAAAGTCATAGATCTTGAAAACTTTTCTCAGTCTGTCACCATCGGGCCGGAGGACTATGTGGCCGTGATGACCAGGGGCCACGCATTTGACGCCGCCGTTCAGGCGCAGGCGCTGAAAACGCCCTGCCGCTATATCGGCGTGATAGGCAGCCGCCACAAAAAGGCGGGGGTATTCAAAAAGCTGATGGAGCTTGGCTTTACAGAAAAGGATCTCGAGCGCATAACCACGCCCATAGGTCTTGAGATCGGAGCCGAGACCCCGGCTGAGATAGCGATCAGTATCGCCGCCCAGCTCATAGAGCTGCGCGCCGCCGCCAACGCCCAGGGCTGAAAAAGTCCGGGCATACCAAATGGTATGCCCGGACTCTTTAATTTTTTGTCATTCAACTGATTTAAGGGATTCGGCCATGTTTATTTTGTCAAGTCTTGAATACATGAACACATCCACAACAACGGCAAAGAGAATGGTAAGGGCTATGGCCAGAAGGTAGCTTTGCCAGTTGATATGTACGTCATAGGACACCATGTCGATCTTGATGTTGCCCATGACATACCTGTGCAGCCATATGCCCACGGGAATGCCCGCCGCCGTGCCCATCAGGGTCAGTATCATGTTTTCCCGGTAGACATAGGACGCGGTCTCGCCCTGCCGGAAGCCCAGAACCTTTATTGTGGCGATCTCCCGTATTCGCTCGTTGATATTGATGTTGGTGAGATTGTAAAGCACTATAAATGCCAGCGCTCCGGCGCAGAAGGCGATGAGCCCCACCACATATTTCATGCTGTCCAGTGACTGCCGCACCGTGACCCGGGTCTCCTCGTTGACAAGGGTGGCGGCCACACTGTCCAGATCGCCGACCTTTGCGGCGGAGGCATATACGTCGCCGCTGAGGTTCAGATATGCGGAATTAATGTTGGCGTCAAAGCCCTGAGCGCTGCGCAGGGTGTTCAAAGTGACATAAGCATAGTTATAGATGACGTTATAGTATATACCGCTGACAGTAAGAGTAAGCTCATCCATGTCCGAATCCTGAAGCGTTATGGTGTCTCCAACCTTGACGCCCAGCATCCGCGCCAGATTGTCGTTTATCATAACCTCCCCATCGCCGGGATAGGACTGCTTAACGTCTTTGTAGCTGTAATTCATAAACGGCGTCATGTCCTTCTCATCAGTGCCCACAAGGTATACTGATTTTGGAGTGCCGTCCACATCCACATTGACGGAATACATGGACATGAACGCGCAGCTTTCCAGATAGCCGTCGCTCTGCTTTATGAACTCCTCCTCGTCGGCCTTGGTCATGGAGTGGGCAAAGTTGACCTTCGCGTCGTAGATCTCCACCTTTTCAAACTGAGCGTCGGCAAGGCCGGAGATGGAGTCGTTAAGACCGAAAGCGGTAACAAGCAGCGCGGTGCAGCCGGCGATGCCCACTATCATCATGAACATCCGCTTTTTATAGCGGAAAATGTTTCTCGCCGAGACTTTGCGCAGAAAGCTGAAGTGGTTCCAGATGAACGGCAGCTTTTCAAGGAAAATGCGCTTGCCGGCCTTTGGCGTACGGGGGCGAATAAGCTCCGCCGGAGCTTCCCGGAGCTCGCTGCGGCAGGAGAGAATTGTCACCAGCAGGGAGCAGGCGATGAAAGCGCCGCATACGACGGCGTACATTCCCCAGTCAAACACCAGCAGGATATCGGTGAAGCCGTACATGATGTTGTAAGCCTGCCAGATGATTTTGGGAAATGCCACAGAGCCGATGAGCACGCCGGCAAGGCTGCCCACGCCGGAGGCTGCGCCTGTATACAGAAGGTATCCCTTCATGATCTCCCAGGGGGTGTAGCCCAGCGATTTCAGGGTGCCTATCTGAGTGCGCTGTTCGTCCACCATGCGGTTCATGGTGGTCACGCACACGAGAGCTGCCACAAGGAAGAAGAATATCGGGAAGACCTTCGCCACGCCTTCAATTATGCCGGAGTCGTTTTTGAAGCTGGCATAGCCGGCGTTGGTATATCTGTCAAGAACGTAAACAGTGGGCTTCTCTATCTGGCCTATCTGGGCTTTGGCCACATTGAGCTTTACCCGGCCATTGGTGAGCGCCTGCTGGGCGTCGTCAAACTTGGTCTGGGCCTGAGCTTTTGCGGTTTCATAGTCTTTGCGGCCCGTTTCAAGCTGCTGAAGTCCGGCGGCATATTGATTTTCGCCCTGCTCAAGAGCGGCGCGGCTGCTGGCCAGCTCGGCCTGAGCGGAGACAAGCTTCTGCTTTGATTCCTCCAGCTGCTGCACGCCGCTGTCGTACTGCGCCTGCGCGGCGTTTAGCTGCTGCTGGGTATAATCCAGTTTTGCCTTTTCCAGCGCTGTAAGGGTTTCTCCGTAAAGGCTAACACGCCGGTTGTAGTCTTCAAGATCCTTGTTATATTGCGCCCAGCCAGAATCCAGCTGAGCCTTCGCGGCGTCCAGCTTTGCCTGCGCGGCGGGAGCGCTGGCGTTATACTGCGCCCAGCCTTCATCCAGCTCCTTCTGGCCGGCGTTGAGCTTAGCCCAGCCATCGTCCAGCTCCTTGCGGCTCTGGGGCAGCTGCGCTTGGGCGGCGTCCAGCTTTGCCTTGGCGTCACTCAGCTGCTGCTCGGCACTGTTTTTTTGACTGTTATACTGGGACACGCCGCTGTTGTAGCTGTTCTCGGCGCTTGAATACTGGTCTTTAGCTTTGGCAACCACATCTTCATAGCGAAGCTGGGCACGAGCCTGAGCCTCGGTTTTCAGCGTACCGGAAAACGCGTCTATGGCGTCGTCATATTCCTGGGAATAAACGCTGCCCGTATTGGCAAGGCGGACGTATATCTCGGTATAGTAATCCGTGCTGAAGCTGGAGCGGGGAACATAGACGAAGGCGGCCACGGAGCCGCTGCCAAGAGTGGTGGTGCCCCGGTTGAAATTAATGTAAAGCGGGCTGTTGACGATTCCCACCACGGTGAATTCCTTCTGGGAAAACATATCAAGAGTGTCGGCTTTGTTGCTGTCGGAGAGCTTAATGGTGGTTCCGATGGCGCTTTCATCATAACGGAAGCCGTCCATCACACATTCGTTGGCGGCCTGCGGCAGACGGCCGGAGCGGAGCTTCAGGGTGTTTACGCTGTCCGTTATTGAGTGCACCATCAGCACTTCCTCGCCGCTTTTGGGCACAGTGAAAAGCGCGTCGGTGGATACGGAGCCTTCCGAGAATTCCACGCCGCTCAAGCCTGAAAAGTATTTCGCGTCGTCCTCGGTCAGACCAAGAGTGGATATGACCTTAAAATCAAAAAAGCGGCTTTCTGCGTTGTATTCATCCATCGTGTGCAGCATATCGGTCTCGGTAACACGCAGTCCCGCGAGAAAACCCGCGCCCAGCATAACAATGCACATTATGGCAAGAAAACGCCCGAAGCTCCGGCGAATCTCACGGTATGAAATTGTACGCAAAGAACGCTTCATGCGCGCCTCACCATTCAATAAGCTCCACCGGCGTGGGATCGTCGTTGGTGGTAACACTGCCGATAGTGCCGTTTTTTATCGTAATTACCCTGTCCGCCATGGCGGTGAGGGCGCTGTTATGGGTTATGATTATAACGGTGACGCCGGATTTGCGGGCGGTGTCCTGCAAAAGCTTCAGGATCTGCTTGCCCGTGCTGTAATCCAGCGCGCCGGTGGGTTCGTCGCATAAAAGCAGCTTGGGCGATTTTGCCAGCGCCCGGGCAATAGCCACGCGCTGCTGCTCGCCGCCGGAAAGCTGCCCGGGAAAGTTCTGCATACGGTCGGCAAGGCCCACCTCTGCCAGCACTGTTCTGGCGTCAAGGGGATTTTTTGATATCTGGTTTGCCAGCTCCACATTTTCCAGCGCCGTCAGATTCTGGACAAGGTTGTAAAACTGGAACACAAAACCTACGTCCCAGCGGCGATAGTTTGTCATCTGACGTTTGTTATATGAAGATATCTCCGCCCCGTCCAAAGTGACCGTGCCGGAGGTGAGAGTGTCCATACCGCCAAGAATGTTGAGCAGAGTGGTTTTGCCCGCGCCCGAGGGGCCGACAATAACGCATAGAAGGTCACGTCATAAAGGGCCTCTATCTTCACTTCACCCATGGTGTATACCTTGCTTACATCCTGATAATGTACGAAACTCAATATAATCACCCACAATAAATAGTGTTTGCCTTTTATAATAAGGTCTGACAGCTGAAAAATCAATGGAATTTCTATTAACACTTGATACATAAAGGGGAAACCCGGCACTTTTTCATGTAATTTACAGAAAAATGCCGGGTCAGCAGGTGAAAAGTCAGGCGTTAACCCCACGCCGCATACTTATTTATATATTTCAGCGTTTACAAACTGCCGGCCGCGGCGGGTGGTGCCGCCAAGCTCCGTGATCTCACCCTTGCCGAAGCCACGGATGGAGATGACGTCGTGCTCTTTAACTCCGGCGTCTGTGCGCAGGCACTCAATGTAATTGAGGCTGACCCGCCCCTCGCTTATAAGCTTTGCCGCTTCCGTGCGGGACACGCAGAACATACCCGCCGCCACGGCGTCCAGCCGCATGGACATGACGGTGAAGCCGACTTTGATGACCTTGCGTTCCGGAACGGCAACCTCGCTCATGGCTATCTCAGCGGTTTTCACGCCGAAACGCCCTACCTTGTCAAGAGAGGAGAGAATGTGTTCCTTGACAGAATTCATGCAGAATATATACGCCGTGGATTCGATAACCCAGATGTCGCCCAGCCATTCACGCTTAATGCCCAGCCCCAGCGCGGCGCCCATGTAATCCCTGTGCCCCGGCATACCAAAGCCCGCCGTGGCCTTGATAACGCCCAGATATTCCGATACGTCGAAGCTTTCTTCATCCTCATAGTAGGGGAGAAAGAACGCCGCACGGCGCTCGCATTCCGGCCTGCCGCCGCTGAACACTATCTTGCAGCCGGGCTGGAAACGTGCGGCCCAGCTGTGTATGCCAAGCTGCTCCGCGGGCGTGAGAAAGGCGGTGTTGGTTATGCAGTTTGTTTTGTCGCAGCGGCGGGAGAGATCTTCCGCTCTGCGTATCAGCTCATTGTTTTCCATTAATATCTAACCTGTCTCCCAGTTTTTCGCCCCGCATATCCAGGTTCATGCGGCCTATAACGTTTTCTATCTGGCTCATAACCCAGCCGACTTCGTTTTCAAATTCCGCCGCGCTGGTGCGCAGCACACCGGAGCCGAATGCGGAAAGCTGCACCAGCGAATCCGAGGTGACGACCCTGACGGCATAGTTTTTGCCGATGTCTCTGGCCAGCTTTTCAATATACGCGTCGCCGGTCTCGCCCTGTTTTGTGTAGGCCACATGGATGCCGTTGTAATCCGTCTTCGACCCCTCGCCGCCAGCGACCTTATAGGCGTCGAACACAAGCACAAGCTCGCATTTTGTGTAGCCTCTGAAGTTTGCCAGAATATCCTTAAGCTGCCGCCTTGCCAGACTCAGATCATCCTCAGCCAGCGCTTTCAGCTCCGGCCAGGCAAAGATAACATTGTAGCCGTCAACTATGAGATACTCTTTTTTCGCCGCGGGGCGTATGACCTGACTGTCGGAAGCGGTCTGGGGCCTTGTATACATGGGCCGGCGGATGGGGCCGAACTCCCTGTCCATTATGGCTTCCAGTTCTTTTTCGTCTATGCTGAGATTTGCCATACGCAGTATGGGCGCGTCGGGGGTGCTTTTGTCTCTGCCGAGGCCCGTGGAAAGGTGCATATA
>CAZLIJ010000108.1:0-5914 GCA_964559305.1 uncultured Oscillospiraceae bacterium
CCCCCCCGCGGGCTTTTGTCCGCGGTTACTTTTTTAGTTCTTTGACAGGCTGAAAGCGCCGCAAAACGAAAGTTTTGCGGCGCTTTTTGCGTCCGGGGGGCTTGAAGCAGTGCGGAAAAACGCGGCGGGACCGTGAGATACTTCGTCGCTAAGTTCCTCAGGATGACGCTCGTTTTGGCCTTGCGGTACGGCGCGCCGAGGTCGTCGCGCCCTACGGTGCAACGGTTACAACGCACCGGGTCTGGACGCAGGTCACCGAGCGGAGATTACGCTGTACGCTTTTGTCCTCCAACGCACTGATTTCGTGGTGGGGGTTCGGGGGCGGCTTAACCACTCATACATTCCCCGCGGGAGAATGCGGATAGTGGCCTACGGGCTGCGTCAGCCGCCCCCGCGTCCTTTTTCTTGGAGGGTCGGGGCGTCAAGAAAACGTGCCGGTGGCACGTTTTTAGCCTCCGACCGCAGCGGCTATGCCGCGAGGAGGGAATCCGGATAAAGGGGGCGCCGTTCTTTTTAGGGAAAAAGAACGGTTCCCCTTTTGTTTATGCCAGGTTTGGGATTATGCGGCGCAGCCACGAGAATAAGCGGGTCGCCGCGGCCTCAGTCTTTTATTATTACCCGGCTGCCGCGGATCTCCAGCCTGTCCTGGCAGAAAAGCGTCACCGCCTGAGGCAGCAGCTTCCATTCGGCCTCCTCCATTACCCGGCTGCGCAGGCTGTCCACATCGTCGTCCTGCTTCACCTCCACGGCTTTTTGCATGATTATGGGGCCTATACCACCCTCCGGCGAAGCAAAGTAAGCGGTGGCTCCCGTTATCTTCACGCCCCGCTCCAGCACTGCCCTGTGCACACTGCCCGGGCAGTCCTCAAAGGCGGGGATAAGCGATGGATACACGCCGATGATGCGGTTTTTGTAGCTTTTGGCCACAGCGCCCAGCGGCATCTTATACCCCGCCAGCATCACCAGCTCCACGTCCATATCCCTTAGCTTGTTGCTGACGGCCAGACTGAACGACGACGTGGTGGGGAAAAGCTCCGGCTCCACCACAAAGGCCGGTACATTGGCGGTATTTGCCCTTGTAAGAGCGTAGGCCTCCCGGTCGGAGGATATAACCGCCACCAGTTCAAAATTCGGTATCTCGCCGAAATATACAGAATCCAGCAGGGCCTGCAGCTTTGTGCCGCCGCCGGATACCAGCACCGCGCCCCTTATCATGCTCCCACACCCCTTTTTATTCATCCCAGCAGGCTTTCAGCCGCCCGGACATTCTCCTGTTCTGTTTCCCGCAGCTTCTCAGCCGCTTCTCTTCTCTCGTCCCTGTCTCCGCTCTGGGCAGCCGCCCGGTCTATGGCGGATATCAGCGTTTCCGCCCTTACCTCGTCAAGCTTCATGCACGGGCCCTGTCCGATATAATCCATAAACGCCGCCACCTTGGGGTCGTAGCTGATGCCCACCAGCGGCACTCCCTGGCCTGCCGCGAAAATAAGGCCGTGAAGCCGCATGGACACCACCACCGTCATTCTTGACATCACGCCTATGGTCATGCCCGAGCTCATGGGCGAGCGCAGAATAACGCAGGGCGTATCGCCCATCAGTTCCGTCACCCGCTCGGCGGCCTTGCCGTCGTCCAGCCGGTTTATGGACAGAAACACCGGCGTAAGGCCCAAATCGCCGTAGGCGTGCTTTGCCGCCGCGGCCAGATCCGCCGTGCGGTTTTCAAAGCCCGGCCATTTGCGCAGGGCAAAGCAGATATACCGCCCGTCCGGGCGCATGGCGTTGGCCTTCAAAAACGCGTCCACCTCCCAGTCCTCGGCAGAGGGCAGGTTCATGGCCGGGTCAGAGGACAAAACGACCTTTGGCTTATCTATGCCGAAGCGCTTGAGTTCCTCAAGACTGTTGGGCTCACGAAGGGTTATTATATCAACGCAGCCGTTTATGGCGTCCCGGGCCCGGGCTATGTCGGCGTCAAAATTCACCGGGCCAATGCCGCAGCCGTACATGATGACCCGGCAGCCCATTCTTTTGGCGGTTTTGATGGTGTAAAGGTAGTATTCAAGGCTCCGGCGGCTGGTGACGTTCTGGATAAGGCTGCCGCCGCCGTTGATATAGAGCTTAGATTCCTCCATGGCCCTGCGGAATTTGGGGTAGTTGAAGCGGTACACCGCGTCCACACCTCTTGTTTCCCGGGTCTCCCTGGGCTTTCGTGAAAGCACGGTGATGGGCATATATTTGTCTATGCCCCGCATCTCCCCCACTATGGCCTCCAGAATGGCCTCGTCACCGGCGTTGCCGTGGCCATAGGCTCCGCATATCACCACGCCGTTTTTGCCGCCGGATTTTCTTATGGCTTCCCGATTCAAAACCGTATCGTATATCTCAAGCTGAGTGCGGCAGGTGTGGGCAGTGGAAAACTCCGCCGCGCCCTTTTCGTAAATGGCCTGTCCCATTCGACTGCGAAGCTGGGGGTCTGAAGCCAGCGTACGCAGCGCCTCGCCCAGGGCGTCGGCGTCTCCGGGGCGGAACAATAGCCCGGTCTGGCCGTTTTTCACCAGCATGGGCACGCCGCCCACGGCAGAGCTGACTGTGGGCAAATGGGCCCGGGCGCCCTCGGTGATGGCATAGGGAAAAGTCTCCGACAGGCTGGTGAGGGTATTTATATCCAACGCGCCGTAAAAGCTGGGCATATCCGTGACCCAGCCGGCAAAAAACACGTCCTTTTCAACGCCCAGCTCACCGGCCAGCGCCCTCAGCCGCTCAAGCTCCATACCGTCGCCGGCTATCATCAGCTTAAGCCGGGGGCAATCCCCGTGGGCTTTGGCAAAGCCCTTTATAAGCGTGGCCACATCCTTCACCGGGTCAAGGCGGGCGGCTATGCCAGCTATCACGTCCTCCGGCGAAAAATCGCAGCCTATGCGGGCAAAATACTCCCGCCGGTCCGTTTTCGGCACGGAAACGGAAAAATCAATGCCGTTATATATGGGGAAAAGCCTGTTCGGCTCAAAACCCCGGGATATGAGTATATTGCGCATCTCGTCAGACACGCACACCCGATAATCAAGCTTCCTCAGCGCCCAGGCGTTCATCCGCCCATAGGTCATGGCCGCGCCGGGCCGGCCCATATAGTCAAGCCTGTAATCGCTGTGTACCGTGCTTATAACGGGGATACCGGCGTGCTTTTTTACCATGGAGCCGATGAGGTTTGCTCTGGAGCCGTGGCAGTGGATGAGATCGTAGTGCCCCTCGTCCAGCATTTTTTTGACCTTTTTGACGCTGTCCACAAAGTTTTTGTCGTACACCGTCAGCGGTATGCCCAGCGCCTGAGCCTCCTCGGAAAAAGGCCCCCGCATAAAACATACCAGATCCGCCTGCATGGTCTTGTTCAATTCCGTCAGCAGTGAAAGGACGTGGGTCTTGGCTCCGCCGCTGTCGCCGCCGCTGATAAGATGGATAACTTTCAATTGATCCTCCACTTGTCTACTCGCAGTTTTTACTGTATAATACTTTAATTATCTGATTATAGCATTAGAGTTGACAGTCGGTCAACAAACGAGAGGTTACAGAATGACAAAAATTTATCTTATACGTCACGGCGAGGCGGAGGGAAACCTTTACCGCCTGTGGCAGGGACAATGGGACGGGCGCATAACGCCCATGGGATATAAGCAGATCGACGCTCTGGCGGAGCGGTTCCGGGATATTCCAATCGACGCGCTGTATTCAAGCGACCTGCGCCGGGCGGCCACCACCGCGGGGGCGATCACCAAATACCACCAGCTGAAGCTCAACACCACACCCCGGCTGCGGGAGATAAACTGCGGCCCATGGGAGGGGCTGCCCTTCGGCAATGTGGAGCGGGATTTCCCCGTGGAGATGGGCTACTTCAACAACGACCCGGACAAGTGGCTGGTGGCCGGAGCGGAGACTTTTATTGAGTGCCGCCAGCGGGTATTTTCCGCCCTGACGGACATCGCCCGGGAGAATGACGGAAAGACCGCAGCCGTTGTAAGTCACGGCATGGCAATACGCACAGTGCTGGCCCACATACTGGGCATAAGCTCGGAAAATATCCGCACCCTGCCCCACGGTGACAACACCAGCGTATCGCTTTTGAACTATGCAGACGGCAAGTTTTCCGTGGAGTATTATAACGACAACTCCCATCTGCCGGTGGAGATAAGCACCTTCGCCAAGCAGACCTGGTGGCGGGAGGACAACAAGGCCGACCGCTTCAATCTGCGGGACGAGCCAATGAACGTTAAAAAGGAAGGCAAGCTTTACTCCCAGTGCTACGCCGACTCCTGGCGGGCGGCTCACGGCAGCGAGACCGGCTTTGTGGCCGCGCCCTATCTAAGCTCCGCCGCGTCTCACTCCGCCGCCGACCCAAGGGCGGTTTTGAAAATTTACAGCGGGGAAGATTTTGCCGGTGTGCTTGACCTTGATCCCCTGCGGGGCGCCCACGCCAGGTACGGCTGGATAACCCTTCTCTATCTCCGGCCGGAATTCCGGGGTCACGGGCTGGCTTCCCAGCTTTTGGGCCGGGCGGTGTGCTACTATGAGGAGCGGGGTATGCGCTCCCTGCGGCTGCACGTGGCTTCCGACAACAAAAACGCCCTTGAGTTTTACCGCAAAAGCGGCTTTGAGGCCATAAACGTTGAAAGCGGCATGATCTCTGATCTTCTGCTGATGGAAAAGAGTCTTGTATAATGGCGATCTGGAACAAAAAGCTGGGAGAGGAGACCCTGTATCCCGATATAGCTCCCGGGCGGCGCATTCTGGTCATTTCCGACATACACGCAAACCTTATATATTTCAAGGCTCTGCTGGAAAAAGTGGGCTTTTGCGATAACGACGTGCTGATAATCGACGGGGACTTTCTTGAAAAGGGCGGGCAGTGCCTTGACACCCTGCGCTTTATCATGGAGCTTGTGAAGGCCGGCAACACCTACGCTCTGGCCGGCAACTGCGACAGCTGGGCAGAGGCCATCGACATGACGGATTTTTCCGCCGCGCCCAGGCTTCTGCACTATATGCTCTATAAGCGCAGCGGCATTTTTTACGAGATGTTTATGGACTGCGGCGTGGAGCTGAACGAAAACACCGACATTGTGGCCTATATACCCCTGCTGCGGGTCCGCTATGCCGAGGAATGGGATTTTCTGCGGAAAATCCCCGTTGCCATAGATGCCCCCCACTACACCTTTGTCCACGGCGGCATACGCCCCGACGTTCCCATGGCCCAGCAGCGCTGCGGCGACTGCATGAAGCTGGACGATTTTCGCTCTCAGGGCTGGAGCTTTGACAAATGGGTCATCGTGGGTCACTGGCCCGTTACCCTTTATATCGAAGATCACGTCTGCGCCTACCCCATCATCGACAGGGACAGGAAGATCATCAGCATAGACGGGGGCTGCGTTTTGAAGGACGACGGGCAGCTGAACGCCCTTGTGATCCCCTATGAGGGCAGCGAGGATTTTTCCTGCGTGTGGTACGACCCCTTCCCCACCGCCCATGTTAGATCCGGCCAGAAGGCGTCTGAGAGATCCTATTATATCCGCTGGGGTGACAGCGCCGTGGAGGTTTTGCAAAAAGGCGGGGAGTTTTCCCGCTGCCGCCACATCCGCACGGGCTACGAGATGGACATTCTCACAAAATATCTTTTCACCGGCGAGGACGGACTTATACACACCAACGACTGCTCCGATTATTTTCTGCCCCTTAACGCGGGGGATGAGGTCAGCATTATAGAAAAGACCTCCCGGGGCTATTATGTGAAGCATAACGGCACCAGCGGCTGGTACCGTGGGGAGCTTGAATGATCGAATACGATAAAAACGATTTTCTGCCTGTGTCGGCGGAGGATATGCATGAGCGGGGCTGGTGGTGGTATGATTTTCTGCTTGTCACCGGCGACGCC
>CAZLIJ010000109.1:0-4656 GCA_964559305.1 uncultured Oscillospiraceae bacterium
AGGAAAACTCCGATGTGCTGAATGTTAAGGTCATTTTCATCACCGACCCCGCCTTTGACTTTGACGCCTTCAACAAAAACGCCAAGCTGGCCGACGGCATTACCTCCACTCTGACCCACATACTTGAGGGGCTGCCCACCGACTGCTCGGTATGCCAGCTAAAGGAAGTGTGCGACGAGGTGGACGGCATGAAGGAGCTGCATTTCGGCAAGGCCGCCAGAGACGCGGAAAAAGAAAAACAATAACAGATATAGCTTCCCATCTGAAAGGAGAAACTGTCATGGATAATAACGAACATAAGGCCAAAATACTGGCCGTTGCCGGTAAAGGCGGCGTTGGCAAAACCTCTCTTTCGGCCTGCATCGTGCGGCTGCTCAGCGAAAAATACCCTGATAAAAAGATCCTGGCCATAGACGCCGATCCCGCGGTGGGTCTGTCCGTTGCTCTGGGCGTTGACGTGAAGATGACGCTGGACGACATTCGCATGAGCGTGGTGGACAGCGTGGAAAACGGCGAGACCCGGGAGGCGCTGGAGCTTCTCAGCGAGGCCAGATTCAAGATATTCGACGCTCTTATCGAAATGCCCGGCTTCGCGTTTCTGGCCATTGGCCGGCCGGAGAGCTCCGGGTGCTACTGCAAGGTCAACTCCTACCTCAAGGACGTCATCGGGATGCTGGCCAACAGCTTTGACTATGTGGTCATAGACGGCGAAGCCGGTATAGAGCAGATACAGCGGCGGGTCATGGAAAAGGTCACTCATCTGCTGCTGGTGACTGACCAGTCCAAAAAGGGCGGCCAGGTCATAACCACCATCAAGGGCGTGGCAGACGACCTCATCGTATATGACAAGATCGGCGCGGTGATAAACCGCATGACCAACCCCGAGCTTGCCGATCTCATCAAGGTTCCCGGTGTGCCCATAGTGGCCAAAATACCCGCTGATGCGGATTTTGCCGCCAACGACATCAAGGGCCGCAGCGTTATGATGCTGCCGGAAGACGACCAGCTGCTGCTGGGCGCAAAGGAAGCCATCACAAACATGGAACTCATCTGAGCTCATAAAAAACCGCCTCACGAATTATCGTGAGGCGGTTTTCGTTTACAGTGAGGCCATGGTGCAGTAGTTTTGCAGCACCTGAGCCACCTGGGCTCTGTTGGCGGTGGCCTTGGGGGTCAGCGCCGTGCCGGAGGGGGTCTCAGTGCCCTTTACCACGCCCTTTTGCACAGCCCACAAAAACGCGGGATAGGCATATTCGGAAACGCTGCCGGAATCAACATAGCCCGCAAGGCCCATGGCTCCCGTGCCGTCGCCCACGTTCTGACCCTGCTGCTTTGCGAAGCGGTACATAAAGCTCACCATCTGCTCCCTTGTGACGAAAGAATCAGGCGCAAAGGAGGTATCGGAAATGCCGGTGGTAATGCCAATATCAGGGGACGCTGCCCAGCGGACAGCCTCGGTATACCAGCTGTCGGCTTTCACGTCGGTAAAGGGCATGGCGTAATTCACTGTCGGCTTCCCCGCCTGACGCCACAGCACCGTCACCAGCATTGCCCGGCTCATTCTGGTGTTGGGCTCAAAGCTTGTCTGAGTGGTGCCGTCCATAAGTCCGTTTGTGAAGGTATAGGCCACGGCTTCCCTGTACCAGGCGTTGTCAGCCACATCGGTATAGGGCAGAATGACCTTGTCCGACCACACAGCCGTTGCGCGCACGTTGCCGGACACAAGGTCCTCCGCGCTCAGCATCGCGCCGGTGGCGTCGTTTTTCCAGCCGCCGAAATATTTGCCGGTCAGGGACGCGGTGGGCAGTGTGCCGTAGCTTTTGCCGGATGGATAGCATAGGATGTCGTTTTCAACCTTGCCGCCGTTAGGGTTAATTATCATCCAGTTGTACTGGGGGCAGTTTTTGCCTGTATAGTCGCCGTAAAGGAACACCTGCGCTTCCCTGATGCGGCGGGCGATAAGGCCTTCCACAGCCACGCCGCCGGCATGGCCGCAAACGCCGATGGCGTCGGCGATCTGGGCGTCGGTGTAGTTGGAGACCCCGGCTTTGAGGTATCTATAAATGCGGTATCCATCGTTCATCCAGCCTGTGCCCAGATTGTATGTAAAGCTTACAAGGGCGTCGTACTGGTTCTGGCTTAGAGTAATGCCGTTTTCCGAAACAAAGCTGTTGAGAACGGGTACCACCTTGGTATCAAGATAGTCTGTCATCTGCTTTTCCGCTTCCGCCTCGGTTATACCGTCGGGAAAGTCGTCCTTGCCGCACACGAAGCCGTAGCCGATGCTGTATGTGCCGGGCACCAGCTTGTCCTCGTAAACATTGGGCTCAAAGCCCTCAAAGGACTTGATAAAGCTCACTATATTGCTGCTGTAAGTGTTGACGCTGCCGGCGGCAAAGGCCATGGGGCACAGCGACAGAGCCAGGGCCAGCGCCAGAATTATTGAAACCGTCTTTTTCGTAAAAATCACTCCTTAGTTTTATTGCCGCGGGTATTCTACCACAAAATGTCGAAGCAAGCAATTTTATGCGGCTTAATTAACAGTTCGTTAACGAAATATGAAATGATTTACTTACGCGCCAAAAAAGACTGCCGCGCTAAGCGCGGCAGTCCGGGCTGGAGTATTCGCTGTTCAGTTTGTTGTGGTGGAGGTGGCTCCCGACTGGGCGTCCGTGCCGGGCTTTCCGCCGCCCTTGCCGCCCTTCATCTGACTGGGGTCAAAGGTGCTTCCGTCGGGCATGGTGGGCGCGGTGCCGCTCATGCCGCCCTTGCCGCCGCCCTGACCCATGGCATTTGTCGAAGCGGAGTTCACGGCAATGGCGCTCATGGTTATCTGGGTAGTCTGGCTGCCGGCAGTGACAGTGTATACGCCGTCCTTCTGCAGCTTATCGCTGGAGAATACCACGCTGGAAAAATCCTTGGTGCTGGTGAAGGAGTATATCTCATTGCCGTCGGAGTCTTTGACAGTGACCACCGTACCCGCAGAAACAGTGCTGCTGAAGTTATACATGAAGGAATACTGAGTGGAGTTCGTGTCAAAGCCCTCGGCCATGCCGGATGCGCCCAGCGCGATTATCGTGCCGCCTGTAACGGAGCACTTGCCGCCGCTCTCCGCGCCGGAATCCAGCGCGCCGTTGCCGGAGTTGGTGGGCCCGCTTACAATTATCGTGCCGCCAGCTATTATAAGATCGCCGTTGGAATCTATGCCGTCGCCGGAGGCGTCGATATTTATCGTGCCGCCGTTTATTGCGATCTTGTGCTGGGTGTCGGACGTGGTGGATGTGTCGGACGTGTTAGACGTGGTAGACGTGGTGGAAGCCGTTGTCTGACCGCCCATACCGAAGCTGCTGTCACCGCCGCCGGCGTTCATGCCGTCGTCAGAAGCGGTAATATCCAGAGTGCCGTTATTCACTGTCAGCACCGCCTTTGACTCAATGCCCTCGGTGGCCTTGGTAATGGTTATGGCTGTGCTCTGGCCGTCTATGGTGACGTTGCCGTGGCCGGAAATTCCCTTGCCGGCGGAGGAGCTTATTGTGAAGGTGCCGCCGGTGATGTCCATGGCGCCGGAGGCGTGGATGGCGTGGTCGGTGGAATTTATCGTGAAGGTGCCGCCGGTGATGCTCATGTTGCCGTCGCACTTTATTGCCTTCATGCTGGCGGAGTCGTCGGTATCGTCAGAGCTGTCGTCAAACCCGTTCATGTCATTGGGAGGCGTGGGCATGGCAGACGCGTCTTGTGTGGTTCCGGGCTGGGTCTGAGTTTGCGTTTGCGTTTGGGCCTGGGCAGTGCTTCCGCCGGGCGTCATCTGTCCCTGGCCGGAGCTTTCGCTGCCATCGCCGGAGGTGATGTCGAAGCTGCCGCCGGTGATGCTAAGATCCGTGCCGGCGGAAACGCCGTCGCCGCCCGCTGTCACTTTCAGCGTGCCGCCGGATACTGTTATTGCCCCGTCGGAGGACTTCACGCCGTCGTTTGTTGAGTTCACTGTCAGAGTGCCGGAGCTTATTGTGACGCCGCCCTTGGCCGCAAGGCCGTTGTTGATGTAGCCGTTGACGGTCAGGCTGCCCTCGCCGGTTACGGTAACGGCGTCCTTGCTGAATAAAGCCGCGCCGCTGGCGTCATCGGTGTCCGTGGTTTCCGTGGTTTCCGTGGTCTGGGTCGTACCCGCTGCGTCGGTGGTCTGGGGCGCCGCAGTTGTCGTGGCTGCGGCGGCAGTGGCAGCGGCGGTCACGGTTGGAGTTTGGGTGGTGGTTGTCGTATCAGAGCTGCCGTCCGCGTCGGATTGGGCGCCGCTGGTGACGGTGTTTTCACTGCCCTTTACGAGCTCCACCGTTACCGTGCCGGATTTTATATGTATGGCGTCGTCAGCGGTGTTGGTGATGTCGGCGCCGTCAAGAGAAAGGGTCACGGCTCCATCGGCGTTCACAACTACCTGCCCGTCTGTCAGTGTACCTGTAAGCTTATAGTCTCCGGCGGCGGATATAGTCACCGTGCTGCCGTCAACCGCGGCGCCCGAGCCTGTTACCTGGGCGGAATCGCCGTTCAGCTTGATGGTGGCGCTGTAAGAAGTGGATGAACAGGCTGACATAAGACACAGCGCGACTGTCAGGGTCAGCCCGGAAATAATTGCGATAATCTTGGTTTTTTTCAATGTTACTA
>CAZLIJ010000109.1:4666-5879 GCA_964559305.1 uncultured Oscillospiraceae bacterium
ACCTTCTTTTACAGCATCTCCCGGTCTTCCGCCCGGCAGAGACTTATATTTAAATTGCCGTTGCGGCAGCGCAGTTCATCCAGAAAAGCCTTGCTTTCGGCGTCATTTTTCATGTCCATCTCATAGTTCAGCTCAAAAAGCGTGCCCATATTGGTGGTCTTCACCTTGCACAGCTCCCAGCGGACGGCGTACTTTTCAAACAGGTCGTCGAAAAGCCCCTCGTAGTCCAGATTTTCGGGGATGGTGATCTTGAGCTGTTTTCCTGTTGTTTTATCCCTGCCGAAGCCCGTCAGCGACATCACCAGCACAAACAGCGCCATGATGACGAAGAAGATGGCTCCCAGCCACACATAGCCCATGCCGCAGGCAAGGCCGATAGCCATCGCCACGAATATGCCCGCGATTTCCTTGGCCGTGCCCGGTACGCTGCGGAAGCGCACCAGCGCGAAGGCTCCGGCCACGGCTACGCCCGCGCCGATATTGCCGTTTACCAGCATTATCACCAGCGTCACCGCCGCCGGCAGTATGGCCAGCGTCATGGTCAGGGATGCTGAATGGCGGGTCTTATAGGTGAACACCAGCGCCGTGCCAACGCCCAGAACGATGGCCGTGACCACGCATATGAGAAAGCCCTTAAGCGTTATTCCGCTTGCTATGATACTGTTAAGCACAGTTTGTCACTCCAATCCAGGTTTTTTCTGTAAGCATCTGAGTATAGCAGCTGCCGTATTTTGAAAAAGACGTGGGATAAATTTCAAGGCGGCTCAGCAGCCCGGCCAGCCACAGGGGCGCGGCGCCGGCGATTTTTGCTTCCATCAGTATTTTCCCGTCCGGCAGCAGCTCCTGTCCGTAATCGCCGCGGGTAAGATCAAGCTCGCTGTCCCGCCAGCGCACAGAGCTGTCAAAGGTCATGCGCAGCTCAGGGTCCTCAATGCCGCACACAGCCAGCCTGTCGCAGGATATCAGCACCTTGGGCGTCAGCTCCATACTGCGGCACAGCCAGTCTATCTCCCTGAATATCTGGCTGTCGTTCTCCGCCTGACGGATGCCGTGGTCAAGATAATTGACTGCCTGATATTCCGGCATACTTACGCGCCGCTTATATACGATACCGTCGTATTTCTTTTTAATTTCTACAAACACCTTATCTTCACTGCCCGGCACGCCATAGCTGCGAACTCTGAGCTTTTCCTTATACATGGGCTTTTCCAGC
>CAZLIJ010000110.1:0-383 GCA_964559305.1 uncultured Oscillospiraceae bacterium
AGGAAGTCGCTTTTCGCGGCGTTGGCCTTTGCCGCGTCCGCCAGCGCCTTTTGCAGGATCTCCCGCTGTCTGACCTCGGCTTCAAAATCCGCGGTAACATCCTGAACCGCGCAGAAAATGTCGGTCTTATAGTGGTTCAGGTACGAATAAGTGGCCCGCTTGCGGATAATATTACGGTCGTCGTCATATACGGAATAGGAGACATAGTACGAAGGGTCCTTTTTCAGCGCGGCTTTGACCGCCTCAAGGCCGCAGTCCCGCAGGGTCTTTTCCGGGTCGTCGTCCGCCGAAAATTTTCTGAAATAGTTTTCCAGTCCGCCTATGAAATCCTCCTGCTTTTTCTGCTCTGCAAACACCCTGCCTTCCCCGGTGTTCACCAGCAC
>CAZLIJ010000110.1:393-2655 GCA_964559305.1 uncultured Oscillospiraceae bacterium
CGGATTCGTATTCATGGGAGAGCATCGCAGTGGTGACTTGCTTGAGCTGCACCTGCCGGGTCACGTCACGCAGAACATAAAACGCGATCACGTCGCCGGTCTGGGGATTTTGTATGGCGTCATAGTTGCTCTCCATCCAGCTGTTCATGCTATTATACGGGTGGATGAGGCTTTTATGGGTTATGCCGCTGCTGAAATCTCCGGTCATGGTCCCGGTATCAAAAATGCTCAGGTATTCCTTTTTCAGCTTTTCGTCGGGAATATTCTCCGCAATAATGCGGAAGATTTCCCGGGGGGCGCACCCTTCGATCTTCCGCGTCGTCTCCGGGCACCGGGAGGTTTGCAGCGCGCTTTTATCACGGCTAAGGTTGACCAGCAGCGACAGCTGCGCCTCCGACGACATCAGCCGGCTCAAGGTCAGCTGCTGTTCGTATTTCAGTTTCAGCTCCATGTTCTGCCGCACCTGAGCGTCAACGTCGGTAAAGCTGCAAAAAAACACGGCTTCATCCCCGGTATCGGAGACTATTCTGGCGTTCATTCTCAGCCATGTATATGTATTCTCCCCGTTTACGGCCCGGTAGGTGACATCCGCCGGAAGGCCGGTCTTCCTTGCCTTATCCATGGCCGCAAGCACATAAGCCGCGTCCTGCGGATGAAGGCCCTCGGCAGCCTTGTCCCCGTCGTAGGGGGCGTAGGCCCGCCTTGTGGTGTTCAGCATTCTGAAGTAGCCGTCGTTGAAAAATTTGCGGCTGTACACCCCGTCAGCAAAGCCTATACTGCCGACTCCGCCGGGGATCATATTAAGTACTTCCTTTATTTTTTCCATGTCACAGGGTCCAGCCCCGCCGGAAGAAGAATACGCCATATATGCACGCTCCTCCAAATATACGGGAATCCGCATTTTTCTTATGACATTTGCACATATATTATTATACTTACAATTATGGATAAAACAAGAAAAATCACAGCTATTCTTAAGGTTTTGCGGCGGCTGTCCCGTCCGGCGGATAAACAGGGCGGCCAGAAATAACATCCCGGCCGCCCTGTTTGTTTTTAAGCTGTTTATTTTCTGAATGAGCTGTTACAGCACCTCCGCGCCGGAGTCCTCAGCATCCTCAATAAGAGGATTGAGGCGGTTCATTTTGCAGAAATACCTGTAAAACTTCATAGCCCCTTCCCATTCTTTCCCGCCTGACAGCATATTGGTCATCTCTGCCAGAAGTCTGCTCATTACGGAGCCGGAGCAGTATTTGAAGGCGGTGTTGCCCCAGCGGGGCTGGGAGTCATGACCGAAATAGTCCCAGAACAGCAGCTGCTGACCCTGGGGCACCAGCATCCTGAATTCGGGGTGCGCTTCAATTATGCCGTCGCCGGCGTCCTCGCCGAAGAAGTCGTCTTTCACCATAAAGGCGCCCACAATGGCGCGCTCCTGCTCCAGGCCGCCCTGGGGACGCACTGTCAGCACGCAGGCCGAGTTAGGCTTCATCCTGTCGGCAATACGGGGTTTTCCCTTTGAATAGCCGCTGATATAGTGGCCGGTGGACACCGTGAATTTTTTGCACACCGTGGCCGCTTCCTGTGCGTCGATATCAAATACCGCGTGGGAATTTGCCGCTATGGTGAAGTTTTCCAGCTTCTGACGGCGCTGATATTCCTCCTGCTCCGCCCGGCGCTGTTCCACAAGCGCGGCGTCCCTTTTGGCGATCTGATCGGCCACATATTTTTGCAGCGACTTGTCGTCCATCACAAGAAAATCCTTGAACGCGTCGGGATAGATGAATTTCTTTTCCTCACCCGCAAAGCTCACCGTCACCGTTCCTGCGGCCAGCTTTGTGATGACGCCGCTGCCAAAGGCCCGATGCCTTATTGTCTGTCCGTTGATATCCATTTTTTCTCCTTTCCCCGAAAAAAGAGCTCCACATCCCCTGCCGGAAGATGGAAGCTCTTTTCAAATAACCGGCGCTAAGCTCAAGCTCTCATTCCTCTTCAGCAGGCGCGGCGCCCATCCGCTTTTTCTCGCTGATGCGCACGACGATGTTTTCCGGGTCGGCCTGCAATTCAATTTTGTCGCTGTTGAACTCCGGAATGTCGGCAATAGTAAGCGTGGAGCCGATTGCCAGCTTCTCCAGATCCACTACAACAGTGTCCAGCAGATACTCCGGCAGGGCGGCGTGAGGCACCTGCAGCTGTATCTGCTCCAGTACTCCGGCCACCTTGTCTTTGTTGATAAGAATGACGTCGGCTACGCTGCTGACCTTTTTA
>CAZLIJ010000110.1:2665-5224 GCA_964559305.1 uncultured Oscillospiraceae bacterium
GATGTGTATGATCTGGTCGTTGACCATGTTGTACTCCAGATCTTTTATAAGCGTGGAGAAGGTCTTGTCTTCCACCTTGATGTTGACCTTGCTGCCGTTGCGCTTTGTGCGTTTCAGCTGCCTGGCTGTGGCCTGATCCAGCTGAACGGACAGCGACTCCTCCAGCCCTCCGCCGTATATGACGCAGGGTACTATGCCGGAGCGGCGAAGCTGCTTGGCCTTTGCCGATGGATCACGTTTCTGTGCGGTAATGGTGTACATTTTTACTCCTCCTGTAAAGTTTGGTTTTTTGGGGTGCCGCCGTTTGTAAAAAAAGAAGAGCTTTTCATAGTACGCCGACAGCGTAATACCAAAAGCCCTTCTTATTAAGACGGTTCTTTTATATTGATTTTTATTAAGTATACCATATCTTATCTCAAAAAGCAAATCGAAAAGTCCGGCGGCAAAAGATTATTGACATATGTCGATAATTGTTGTATGCTTGGAGCGTAGATGACATATGTCAGCAATTCCGCCGGATAACCGGCGGGGATAAGGAGAAAAAATGATAATCGCCATTCCACTTGACGAGGACAAGAAAAGCGTCTGCCAGACCTTTGCAAGAGCTCCGTTTTTCCTCATATACGACGGAGACACGAAGGCATGTAAGCTTCCGGCAAATCCCGCCGCCGGCGCTCAGGGCGGCGCGGGGCTGAAGGCAGCCCAGTTTGTGGTGGACAGCGGCGCCGGCGCTGTTGTGACGGTGCGCTGCGGGGAAAACGCCGGGGAGGTGTTCAAAGCCGCCGGGGTCGCCGTTTACAAAGCTCAGGGCGGCGACGCCATGGAAAACGCCGCGGCTCTCACAGCCGGGAAGCTGGAGCCGCTGACCCATTTTCACGCGGGCTTTCAGGGGCGGGCATGAAGCTGGCGGTACTAAGCGGCAAGGGCGGCACGGGCAAGTCCTTTGTGTCCGTCAATCTGGCCGCGGCGGCTGAAAAAGCCGCGTACATAGACTGCGATGTGGAGGAGCCCAACGGTCGGCTTTTTTTGAAGCCGGAGGACTGCCGGGAAACCCCGGTATGCACCGCTCTGCCCAGCTTCGACAGCGATAAATGCACCGGCTGCCGCAAATGCGCGGAGTTCTGCCGTTTCAACGCGCTTATTTTTATCAAAGGCAGGCCCGTGGTATTTCCCGAGATATGCCATTCCTGCGGGGGCTGCGCCATGGTGTGCCCTGAGGGGGCGATCAGCGAAAGCGAGCGCCCGGTGGGGCTGGTGGAGCTGGGGCGGCACAAAAACGCGGCTGTTGTGACGGGGGTGTTGAACACCGGCGAGGTCTCCGCCGTGCCGGTGATAAAGGCGGCGCTGGCGGCGGGACTTGACGCGGGCGGCCTTGCCGTCATCGACTGTCCGCCGGGCAGCGGCTGTTCCGTAATGGAAAGCGTATCGGCGGCAGACCGCTGCCTGATAGTGGCGGAGCCTACCGCCTTCGGGCTGCACAATTTCAAAATGGTCAGCGAATTGGCCGCTCTGCTGGGGAAGCCCCGCTACGCCGTGATAAACAAAGCCGAGGGGCGCTACCCGCCGCTGGAGGACTATTGCGCCGGGGCGGGCATACCCGTGGCGCTGCGTATTCCGTATAGCGCGGAGCTTGCTCATATGGGCGCGGAAGCCAAAATCGCCTGCGAGGAGGATCCCCGGTATATGGCCATGTTTTCCCAGCTTCTGGCGAGAGTGCGCGGGGAGGCGGGGACATGAAAAAGCTGTTGATAATAAGCGGCAAGGGCGGCACGGGCAAGACCACCGCCGCCGCGGCGTTTATAAGGTTTTCCGGCGCGAAAGCCTTTGCCGACTGCGATGTGGACGCCCCCAATCTGCATCTTGTCACCCCCATGACATCACAGCCCCTGCGCTCGGTCTATTACGGCGCGGGCAAGTCCCGCATCGACCCCGATAAATGTATTGGCTGCGGAAAATGCGCCCAGGTCTGCCGCTTTTCGGCCATAGTGAGCGAGGGCGGCGCGTACCGGGTGAACGAATACGCCTGCGAGGGCTGCGGAGTGTGCGCGCTGGTCTGCCCCGCCGGCGCGGCGGCGCTTACTGACGACGCCGCCGGGGACCTGAGCCTTTACAGGGAGGACCGGGTATTCTCCACCGCCGAGCTTAAAATGGGCCGGGGCAGCTCCGGCAAGCTGGTGAGCGCGGTAAAAGCGGCGCTGATGAAGGCCGCGCCGGAAGCTGAGCTTGCCATAATAGACGGCTCCCCCGGCATAGGCTGCCCGGTGATAGCCTCCGTCAGCGGGGTGGATATGGCGCTTATAGTGACCGAGCCATCCCTTTCCGGCTTAAGCGACCTCAAACGGCTTTTGAAGACCGTGGCCGCCTTTCAGACCAGGGCCGCTGTGTGCGTGAACAAATTTGACATCTCCCCTGCCCACACCCGGCTCATTGAGGAATACTGCGCCCAGACCGGCGTGCCCTTTGTGGGGCGCATCTCCTATGACAAGGCAGCCTCGGCCGCCATAAACGCCGGAAAAAGTCTGGCGGACACGGACTGTGCCGCCGGGCGGGCGCTGAGAG
>CAZLIJ010000110.1:5234-5861 GCA_964559305.1 uncultured Oscillospiraceae bacterium
TATAGAAGATATTGAAAAACTTTAATACTAAATAAATATACGAAAACACATTGAAATTATTAAAGGAGAAAACACTATGAAAATTGCTGTCGCGTCCAACGGAGACATGATATGGGGCCATTTCGGCCACTGTGAAAACTTCAATATCTATGAGGCGGAAAACGGAGTGATAAGCTCCGCCGAAAGCGTAGCCAACCCCGGACACCGCCCCGGCTTTCTGCCCAATTTTCTGGCCGACATGGGCGTTGAGGTCATCATCGCCGGCGGCATGGGCGGCGGCGCGGTGGACATTTTCAACGAGCGGGGCGTGGAGGTCGTGGTGGGCGCTCAGGGCAGCGCCCGGGAGGCCGCGGAAAAATACCTGCGGGGCGAGCTTGAATCCACCGGCTCCATATGTCACGAACACCAGCACGCCGGCGAGTGCGGCGAGCATCAGTGATTTGCGGGCTGATTTCAAGCTTTAGATCGTGATTTTCTAAAAAAGGAAAAGCCCTCCTGAGAGAAATCTCTCAGGAGGGCTTTTCAGTCTGTCAAAGAACTGAAAAAAGTAACCGCGGACTAAAGCCCGCGGTGGGGGGAGTTTGAGGGGGCGGCAGCCCGCCTCATTTCAGATAAATAGCCGCCGTA
>CAZLIJ010000111.1:0-5818 GCA_964559305.1 uncultured Oscillospiraceae bacterium
GGAGTTGATATAGTTGGAAAAATACGGGGTGCCGTATTTGGAAGTCATTTCAAAGAGCAGCTTGTTGTTTTCCGTTTCGCTCCAGTCGAAATTCTTGGTGATGGAATAGGTGGGGATGGGGTACTGGAAGCCCCTGCCGTTGGCGTCGCCCTCTATCATGATCTCGATGAAGGCCTTGTTGACCATGTCCATTTCCCGCTGGCACTCGCCGTAGGTAAAGTCTGTTTCCTTACCGCCCACAATGGCCTTCTGGTCGGCCAGATCCGCCGGGCAGGTCCAGTCCAGCGTGATGTTGGAAAAGGGCGCCTGAGTACCCCAGCGGGAGGGGGTGTTCACGCCGTAAACGAAGCTCTGCACGCACTGCTTGACTTCCTTTTGGGTCAGGTTGTCCACCTTAACGAAGGGGGCAAGATAGGTGTCGAAGCTGGAAAAGGCCTGAGCGCCGGCCCATTCGTTCTGCATGATGCCCAAAAAATTCACCATCTGGTTGCACAGGGTGGAAAGGTGGCTGGCGGGGGTGGAGGTTATCTTGCCCTGCACGCCGCCCAGACCGTCTTTTATAAGCTGGCGCAGGCTCCAGCCGGCGCAGTAGCCGGTGAGCATGGAAAGGTCGTGGATGTGCATATCGCAGTTGCGGTGGGCGGCGGCGATCTCCTCGTCGTACACCTCGGAAAGCCAGTAGTTGGCCGTTATCGCGCCGGAGTTTGACAGGATAAGTCCGCCCACGGAATAGGTGACGGTGGAATTTTCCTTTACGCGCCAGTCGGAGGCGTTGATGTAGTTGTTCACAGTCTCGGCATAGTTCAGGTAGGAGGATTTGGCGTTGCGCAGCTTCTCCCGGTTTTTGCGGTAGAGGATGTAGGCCTTTGCCACGCCCTCGTAGCCGCCCCGTGAAAGCACGGTCTCCACGCTGTCCTGAATGTCCTCAACGGCAACTTTTCCGTCCTTGATCTTGGCCTGGAAATCCGCCGAGACCTTCAGCGCCAGAAAATCAATAATGTCGTCGTTATACTGGGTCTCGGTTGCGTCAAAAGCCTTCTGGATGGCCGCCGCGATCTTGTTGATGTTGAAATCAACAGTTTTTCCGTCTCTTTTTACTACCTGATACATTTCTCTATCCTCTCTCCTGATATGATTATATTCATATACCGCGCACTTTGGCGGAGGGAACGTATTCCTTCACCGCCTGGCACAGGCTGTTCATTTCTTTTTCGTCAAAGGGGCCCAGCCCCGCAATATCTATAACGTCGCCGGAGTCCTTGAACTGCTGAAGATAATATTCCCTGGCGCCCGCTATCCACTGGGCGGCCTTCACAAGGCTCTCCTTCGTGTGCAGCCCCTTCACCACCGTGGTGCGGAACTCATACTCCACGCCGTTTTCCATGAGGAAATTTTTGGACTCCTCCACCGGCGCCAGATCAAAATTGGGAACGCCCACGGTCTTGCCGTAGTCCCGGGGGGAATTTTTGATGTCCATGGCCACCCGGTCCACAAGGCCGGCGGCCACTATTCTTTTCAACCGGGCCGGGTATGAGCCGTTGGTGTCCAGCTTTATTTTGTAGCCCAGATTCTTGATCTTTTCAAGAAAGGCGTCTATATCGTCGTGTATTAGAGGCTCGCCGCCGGTAACGGCCACGCCGTCCAGCACGCCCTGCCGCTTTTTCAAAAGCGTCAGAACCTCTTCCTCGCTGGAATCCTCCGCCAGCCGCTCCGGCAAAACCAGAGGCGCGTTGTGGCAGAAGGGGCAGCGGAAATCGCAGCCGCCGGTGAATACCGTGCAGGCCACCATGCCGGGGTAGTCCAGAAGTGTAAGTTTTTGTAATCCTGCTATGCGCATTTCATGTCTTCCTTATAACGCGTGTGATGTCCGAAGCCACATATAGGCTTCGGACATCATGCTAATACATTGTCATGGGTTTTGTCAAGAAACAATGCACTATATATTGATAAAATTTCGGTAACAACCGCCGGTTTGACCACTAAATATTGTGTAAGTTCCTTTTTTTGTCCTCCCGACAGGCCCAGTCAGCCAATGTGACACATTCGCCCTTATGTGACAAAAAGCGCCTTAAATCAATGTGTTCAGCACCGCCTCGGCGCAGCGCATACCGTCCACGGCGGCGGAGGAAATGCCTCCGGCGTAGCCCGCGCCCTCCCCGCTGGGAAAAAGGCCGAAAATTTTTACCGACTGTCTGGTTTCGTCTCTCAATATCCGCACAGGGGAGGATGAGCGGGTCTCCGGCGCGGTGAGAACAGCGTCGGGCGCGTCAAAGCCCTTCAGCTTTTTGCCCAGCTCCGGTATGGCTGCTTTCAGCACCCAGGTCAGCTTTTCCGGCAGCACTTTTTCAATACTGCCCCACCTGACGCCGGGAGTGTAGCTGGGTGTGACCGCTCCGGGTCCGGTGCTTTCCCTGCCCGCCAGAAAATCCCCGCACAGCTGTGCGGGCGCGTAGTAATTGCCCCCGCCGTATTCAAAGGCCCGGCGCTCTATTTCCCGCTGCCAGTACATACCGCCCAGCACGGACTTATCCGGAAAATCCTCCGGTTTGAGCGTGACCAGCAGCGCCGAATTGGCGTTTTCCCCGTCCCGCTTTGAATAGCTCATGCCGTTGGTGACTACGCCGCCTTTTTCCGACGCCGCGGCAAATACCTGCCCGCCGGGACACATACAGAAGGTGTAGGCGCTCTCCCCGTTTTCAAGGCGCACATTCAGCGCGTAGTCCGCCGGGGGTAGCGCCCCTCTGGGAGCGCCGTACTGGGCCCGGTCTATATCCGCCTGGGCGTGCTCTATGCGCACCCCCATGGAAAAGGCTTTGGGCTCCATGGGCACGTCCAGCGCCCGCAGCATTTCAAAGGTGTCTCTGGCGGAATGGCCGATGGCCAGGATGAGGCTTTCGCAGTCTATGGCGTACTCCTCTGCCCCGGCGGATACCCGCACGCCCCTCAGCCGGTCTTTGTCAAGCGTCAGCCCTGTGAGCCGGTGGCCGAAGCGCACCTCGCCGCCGTTTTTTATGACCTCCGCCCGGATATTACGCACCACATCCACCAGAATGTCCGTGCCGATATGGGGCTTTGCGTCATAAAGTATGCTCTCCGGCGCGCCGTGGAGATAAAACTGGCGCAGCATCCATTCAAGGCGCTCGTCGTGTATGCCGGTGTTCAGCTTCCCATCAGAAAAGGTTCCCGCGCCGCCCTCGCCGAACTGGACGTTGCACTCGCTGTCAAATTCCCCGCCTTTTCTGAAGCGCTCTATCTTATCAAGCCTTGTCTGGGCGTCCGGCCCCCGCTCTATCACTATGGGTCTGGCCCCGGCCTTTGAAAGCACCAGCGCCGCGAACATACCCGCCGGGCCAAAGCCCGCTATGACCGGCCGCCTGCCCTTGTTGACGGTGGGAATTTCGTAATCGAATTCCTCATATTTTGCGGCGTCGGCGGGTCTTGCCCGGGCGAGTATCCGCTTTTCGTCGCCGGAAACCGACACCGCGGCGGAGACCACATAGTGGATGTCGTTTTTCTTTCTCGCGTCCAAAGAGCGTTTAACAAGCTTTATGCCCGTTACGCTCTCCTCTTTTATTCTCAGCTTTGCCGCCGCCCGCTTAATAAGCGCGGACGCGTCCTCGTCCGTTCCCAGACGCAGATTTCGCACAAGTATCATTTGCCAAGCCTTCCTGCCAGAATCCCGCTGGCCCATGCCCACTGCAGATTGTAGCCTCCGCAGTCCCCGTCCACATCCAGCACCTCGCCGCAGGCGAAAAGCCCGGGCACAAGGCGGCTTTCCATGGTGTTGGGGTCAAATTGAGCGGTGTCCGCGCCGCC
This sequence comes from uncultured Oscillospiraceae bacterium, assembly GCA_964559305.1. Classification (GTDB taxonomy): domain Bacteria; phylum Bacillota; class Clostridia; order Oscillospirales; family Oscillospiraceae; genus UBA2922. The sequence continues at coordinate 3,817 of CAZLIJ010000111.1, forward strand.
GGCTGTGACCTGAGCGGAATCAAAGCCCTCAGTGCCCTTTACCGCCAGCGTAAAGTCCTTCACAGCCTTTGCCGCCACGCTTATTTCCCTGTCCGTCAGCTCGTTAAGAAGCTTTGTGGCGGGTATTCCGGCGTACTTCACCAGCATCCGGCCCAGCCGGTTGTGCACCGCGCCCGTGAAAAGCTCCTCCGCCGGAAGCTCCGGCGCGGCATTTTTACGGGCTGTCAGCATTTTTTCCGCCTCGTCCGGTGAAAAGCCCCGGAGAAAGTCCATATGCAGCTCCTTTTTCCCGTCGCCGGAAACGGACACCGCCCGGGATATATCAAAGGCAGCCGGGCCGGAAACGCCCTTTTCCGTGAAAAGGACCTCCCCGCCGCTCTCGCCTTCCGCCGCCCCGGTCAGCCTGAGGCGCGCGTCCGCCTTCACGCCCTTAAGGGCCCTCGGGTATGTAGGGTCAGTGGTTATCTGGGTCAGGGAGGGGTACAGATTTGTGCGCCGGTGGCCCAGCCCCTTCAAAAGCTCATAGCCGTCCTTCACGCCGCCCAGCTTGCCGCCCGCCGGGCCGCCGCAGGCCACGATGACGTATTGGGCGGGTATCTCCTCATCGTCGGTTACTACGGCAAAGCCGCCGTCCCGCCGCCTTATCTCCCTTACTCCGCGCTCGGTGCAAAGCCGGATATTGTCTTTCATAAGGGCAAAGCGCAGCACGTCCGCCACGGAGTTTGCGGAATTTGAAAGCGGATATACACGCCCGCCGTATTCCTGCTGCGTGACAAGCCCCAGGCCGTGAAAAAAGTCCAGTATTTTCTCCGGCGGCAGCTTTTCAAGGGCGGGCCGGACAAAATCCTGACGCCCGCCGTGGTAATTTTCCGGCGCCGCGCCGGTATTTGTCAGATTGCAGCGGCCATTGCCGGTGCTGAGAAGCTTTCTCGCCACCCGCTGCTGCCGCTCAAAAATTATGACCGAGTTATTGTTATCCGCTCCGGCGCTTATGGCCGCGGCCAGACCCGAGGCTCCGCCGCCTATCACTGCAACTTGTTTCATTTTCAGCCCCTAAATAAAATGTCGTTGGCCACGGGCTTATAAAAAAGCTCCGCCGCCCGGTCACTGTCCTTTGTCTGACCCAGTATCCACATGATCTTGGCCAGCACGCTTTCGGTGGTCATGTCGTAGGCCTCCAGCACATAGCGCCAGCCCTTCAGTCTGTGGCCCACGTTGTACACCGCCAGATTGGAGCCCTCATTTTGAACCTGAGTGGTCATAACGATGAACTTGCCCTGCTGTATGCCTTTTTCTATTATAATATCAAAAAATCTGTCCGAATTATAAGAGGGCAGGCCGCCCACGCCGAAGCTTTCGATGATGACCGCGTCCTTGCGCTCCAGCATGAACTCCAAAAGCTCAAAATCTATGCCGGGGATCATTTTCACAAGCCCCACGGAGGTGTCCAGCGCGGGGCAGAAGCGGGGCCTGTCATAGCTCTCCTGCCTTATATACTGCATGAGAAAGCCGTCCTGCAGGTTAGCCACATCGGGATAATTGATGCTGGAAAAAGCCTGAAAGCTCTTGGAGCGGGTCTTTCTCGCCCGGGTGCCCAGTATGACCTTGCCGTTGAAAACGATGTTCACGCCGGTCATGCCGTCGGCGCAGGCACAGATGAAGGCGTCGGCCAGATTGACCTTTGAATCCGTGTTGTCAAAATTGATGGGCTTCTGGGCGCCGGTGAGGATGATGGGCTTGGGGGAACCCTGTATCATATACGAAAGCGCCGCGGCGGTATAGGCCATGGTGTCCGTGCCGTGTAAGACCACGAAGCCGTCGTAACTGTCGTAGTTGTCTCTGATGACCCGGCCGATCTGATTCCACTGATCCACTGCTATGTTGGATGAGTCCAGCAAAGGGTCGAACTCTATGAGATCCCAGGCGGGCATGCCTTCCGCAGACAGGTCATCGATACCTGCCAGAGCGGCGGCAAAGCTCCCGGCCTCCGGCGCGTATCCCT
>CAZLIJ010000112.1:0-5692 GCA_964559305.1 uncultured Oscillospiraceae bacterium
CTGATATATCAGCGTTTACGGCGGCTATTTATCAGAAATGAGGCGGGCTGCCGCCTGCCTGCGGGCAGGCCCGGGTCGCGGTTCTGACATGCCACCGGCATGTCATTCATTTCCGCTCCCCATCCGGGGCGTTACTCGGATGCCCTCAAACTCCCCCCGCGGGCTTTTGTCCGCGGTTACGTTTTTCAGTTCTTTGACAGGCTGAAAAGCGCCGGCGGAGCTTCTCCGCCGGCGCTTTTTTATACCCCGTCACTGGACAAAAATGTTTTTCTTTATCTGCTCCACCGCGTTTTTTTCCAGTCTTGATACCTGGGCCTGGCTGATGCCTATTTCCGCGGCCACCTCCATCTGGGTGCGCCCCTCGCCGAAGCGCAGGGCAAGTATGCGCTTTTCCCTGTCGGAAAGCCGCCCCACGGCCTCACCCAGCGCCAGCCGCTCCAGCCACTGCTCGTCCGTATCCCTTGTGTCGCCCAACTGATCCATCACGCACATATTTTCCCCGGAATCGATGTATATGGGTTCATACAGCGACACCGGCTCACACACGGCATCCATGGCGAACACCACGTCCTCCCGCTTTATGCCCAGCTCCTTTGCTATGGCGTCCGCGTCCGGCTCCCGGCCGGTCTGGGCGGTGAGCTTTTCTCTGGCCTGCATAACCCGGTAGGCCGTGTCCCGCATGGAGCGGGAAACCCGCACCGCGCCGTGATCCCGCAGGAAGCGCCTGAGCTCGCCGGCGATCATGGGCACGCCGTAGGTGGAAAACTGCACGCCCTGTGAAAGGTCAAAGGCGTCGATGGCTTTTATAAGCCCGATGCAGCCCACCTGAAAAAGATCGTCCATGCTCTCGCCCCTGTTGGTGAATTTCTGTATCACCGACAGCACCAGCCGCAGATTTCCGCTTACCAGCTCGTCCCGGGCGTTTTTATCTCCGGATTGAGCCTTTGCTATAAGCTCCAGCGTGCGCGCGTTTTTCATTACCGGCAGCCGCGCCGTGTTCACGCCGCAAATTTCAACTTTTCCCTGCAAAGCATCCGCCTCCCTGTCATGGGAGTATCTCCATCACAGGGCCGGTTAAATACAGGTAATTTTTTCTTTTCTCCTCCGGTCTTGACCCTGCGGAGATTGACGGCTATAATTGACGGGTATTCGGAAAATATTGTAAGCCCGGACAAGCAATACGAAAGTTGAGGAAAACCAATGAAAATTGCAGTGATCGGCAGCGGTGGCTGGGGCACGGCCCTGAGCATGGTGCTGCTTAAAAATGGCCACGAGGTTACTCTGTGGTCCCATAACACCGGCCATACCGAAATCATGAAAACAACCGGCGAAAACCCCCGGCTGCCCGGGGTGAAGCTGCCGGAGGGCCTTCAATTCACCAGCGACCCCGGCTGCGCGGCGGGCAAGGAGCTTGTGGTCATGGCCTCGCCCAGCTTCGCCGTGAGAGAGACCGCCAGGGCAGTCGCGCCTTTTATAGACAAAAGCGCTGTTCTTGTGTCCGTCGCCAAAGGCATAGAGCTTAAAACCGGCCTGCGTATGTCCCAGGTGGTCAGCGAGGTCTCGGGTCTTAACGTCACCGCCCTTTCAGGCCCCACCCACGCCGAGGAGGTCTCCAGATATCTGCCCACCGGCTGCGTGGCCGCCTCGCCGGACGCCGCCGCGGCGGAGTTTGTTCAGGACGCTTTTATGAACGAGGATTTCAGAGTGTATACCAGCCGGGACGTCACCGGCATCGAGCTGGGCGGCGCACTGAAAAACGTGGTGGCTCTGTGCGCGGGCATCAGCGACGGGCTGGGCTTTGAGGACAATACCAAGGCGCTGCTCATGACCCGGGGCCTTTCCGAGATCGCCCGTCTGGGTATGCGCTTTGGCGCCGACCACGAAACTTTCGCCGGACTTTCCGGCGTGGGCGACCTTATCGTCACCTGCACCTCAATGCACTCCCGCAATCGCCGGGCGGGTATCCTCATCGGTCAGGGCCGCACAGCAAAAGAGGCTATGGACGAGGTGGGCGCCGTGGTGGAGGGCTATTACGCCGCCGCTTCGGCAAAGGAGCTGGCGGAAAAGGCCGGCGTTGATCTGCCCGTGGTTTCCGCGGCCTATCGGGTGCTTTATGAAAACGCCGACCCCCGGGAAGCCGTGAAGGATCTTATGACCCGCGAAAAACGGCACGAATCCGAAAACCCCGGCTGGAACGACTGAGAATTAAGCTCAAAAAAGAGAAGTCCCTGTTGGGACTTCTCTTTTTTGAGCTTTCCGACCTCACAGTCTCAGTGTCGCGGGGTGCATACTGTTCACCCGCATGGCGACCATGGTGGTCTTGACCTTATCCGCCAGCCGCTGGGCGGCGGAAAAATCAAAAGCGGGATCGGTTATGAATATTTCCGTCACTCCCAGCACCCGGGGATTTTCACGGAAGCGGGCGATATAGCTTGCGCCCACCCGGGCAAAGCTTATGCCCCCGGCCAGCGCCTTTTTGCTGATGTGGGCGATCTCGTATTTGTCGGCCTGATTGAAGTCCACAGTGTAGCCCGCGGGCTGGACATGGTGCTTGACAAGGTCGGCGTCCTGCATCAGGTTGAAGACCTGCCGGCCTTCAAGACCTTCGTCGTCGATGTGCAAAATGCTTATCCGCCCAAGGGGCGCGCCGCCGCGGAGGCTGCCCATATCGGGGCCGTAAAGCAGCACTCTGTCGGTCATATCGCCGCAGCTTTTGTCCGCCGTGGCCACAGTGTAGTTGGCTCCACCCGCCAGACTGCCGCCTATCTCCAGCGCCACATCCTCCCGGGATATAAGGTTCGGCCCCTCAGCCTGGGGCCATGGGCGCAGCTCGCCACCGGTCCATTCCCTGCGCTCCATGCCGGTCAAAAGCTTGTTCGTTTCCTCAATCAGTCCGTTGAACAGCGGATCGAATTTTTCCATTTCGCCGCCTCCATATAAATTTTTTCTCCTGTTGCCCCGGAAATTAAAACAGGCCAGTTATCATGCCGTTTTCGTTCACGTCCATCTGCTCGGCGGCAGGTATTTTGGGCAGGCCGGGCATGGTCATTATGCTGCCGGTATACGCCACCACAAAGCCCGCGCCCGCGGAGACTTTTACAGCGCGCACCGTGATATTGAAGCCCTCCGGCGCGCCCAGAAGCTTGGCGTTGTCGGAAAAGCTGTACTGGGTCTTGGCAAGACACACCGGCAGACCGCCGAAGCCCTGAGCCTCAAGAGCCTTTATCTCCTCATCGGCCTCGGGAGTGTATTCGACCCCGTCGGCTCGGTATATCCTTGTGGCAACGGCGGCTATTTTCTCCTTCACGCCGCCGGAAAGCTCGTAGCAGAAGCGGAAATCCGCAGGCTTTTCGCACAGTCTAACCACTTCTTCCGCCAGCGCCAGACCGCCCAGACCTCCCTTGGCCCACACGTCGGACTCCACGGCCTTTACGCCAAGCCCCGCGCACTTATCGATGACCATGGCCACCTCGGCGTCGGTGTCGCTTTCAAAGCGGTTGACAGCCACCACCACGGGCAGGCCGTAAACGTCCCGGATATTAGTCACATGGCGCACAAGGTTGGGCAGGCCCTTTTCCAGCGCGGGCAGATTTTCCGCGCCCAGCTGGGATTTTTCAACGCCGCCGTGCATTTTCAGCGCCCGCACCGTGGCCGCCACCACCACCGCGGACGGCGCAAGTCCCGCCTGCCGGCATTTTATATCCAAAAACTTCTCCGCGCCCAGATCCGCGCCGAAGCCCGCCTCCGTGACAGCGTAGTCCCCCAGACGCAGCGCCATGCGGGTGGCCAGCACGGAGTTGCAGCCGTGGGCGATATTGGCAAAGGGACCGCCGTGGATAAAGGCCGGGGTGCCCTCCAGCGTCTGGGCAAGGTTTGGATTAATGGCTTCCTTCAAAAGCACGGTCATGGCGCCCACCGCCTTCAGATCGGCGGCGGTGACGGGCTTTCCGGCTTTTGTATAGGCCACCACCATGCGGGCAAGCCGCGCCCGTAGATCCATCAGCGATTCCGCCATGCAGAAAACGGCCATCAGCTCCGTGGCCACGGTTATATCGAAGGCGTCGGCCCGCTCCACGCCGTGGGTGCCGCCGCCCACGCCGTCCACAACGGCTCTGAGCTGACGGTCGTTCATATCCACACAGCGGTGCACCACCACTCTGGTGGGGTCAATGTCCAGCGCGTTGCCCTGATAGATATGGTTATCCAGCATGGCGCATAAAAGATTGTTGGCCGCGCCTATGGCGTGAAAATCGCCGGTAAAATGCAGATTTATATCCTCCATGGGCACCACCTGAGCGTAGCCGCCGCCGGCCGCGCCGCCCTTGACGCCGAACACCGGGCCCAAAGAAGGCTCCCGCAGAGCCGCCACGGAGTTTTTGCCCAGCTGTCTCAGGCCGTCGGCAAGGCCGATGGTAGTGGTGGTCTTGCCCTCTCCCGCCGGGGTGGGGGTCATGGCCGTCACCAGTATAAGCTTCCCGTCCGGGCGCCTGTTTTCCGCCAGAAGGGAGAGATCCACCTTGGCCTTATATCTCCCGTAGGGCTCCAGATACTTTCCGTCTATTCCGGCCACGGACGCAATGTCGGTAATGGGCCGCAGCCTGCTGGCCTGCGCTATTTCTATATCGGTCATAAAATCGCTTCACCTCATGTTCTCCGCATGGAGCGGAATTCTTAATAATCATAAAACCCGCGCCGCAGGTGTTTCACCCGGCGCGATATGTAGTATAATCTATGGTAAACGACAAACGGCGATTTGTAAAGTGCGCCGGCGGGAACTTTTTTAAATTCCCGGGTGTCGAATATATTGGCCGGAAAGGCCGGATACACAGAAAGGAAGATACATAATGAAAAAAATAATAGCAGCCGCGCTTTGTCTTGTCATGGTGCTGGCGCTGTGCGCCTGCGGCAGCACGGCCAAGCCCGACGCTTCATCCCAGCCTTCAAAGACTCCCGACGCCACAACGGAGCTCACCGCCATGCTGACCAAAATAAAGGACGATTATCACTCCGGCACTGCCGGCAGCTCCCTCACCGCCGCTTCTATCGCCGGCGAGATGCTGGACTGGTACATTGCCGCCATGCCCGCCGCCGGGGATGTGACAGCCGAGGCCACCGCCTTCTGCGCCGCCCTTGACAGCAGCGCCAAATCCGCCTTTATTGAAAATCTGGGCGAGATCTACGCCGCCGCCATGGATACCTGCGGCAGCACCGGCAAAGACCTGCTCTCCTCCGCGGGCTACACGCCCAAGGGCAGCTGGACCGACGCCGACGCCCGCAATCTTTTCGATGCCGTATACGCCGGCACCGGCGCCCAGGCGCCTGTCTACGCCGCCATATATTCCGGCAACGAGCAGGCCGACGGCTTCGTGGTAAACTATGCCCAGCTGGATTCTCTCAACCCCGACAGCCTTGTCAGCGCCCTTGTGGACATGGAGGTTCTGGCCGAGGGCACAAAGGTTTTGAGCTTTGACAAGGGCGACGGCAAGACCCTGAAGCTGGACATGAGCGAGCAGTTCGGCAAGCAGATGTCCTCCACAGGTACCGCGGGCGAATACATATACATGGGCAGCCTTGTCAACACCTTCCTGGCCGCCTACGGCGCCGACAGCATCACCGTCACCTGCCAGGGCAAGACCATTACCACCGGCCATGCCGAGTATACCGAAGCAATGACCATGTTTTCCGATAACGC
>CAZLIJ010000113.1:0-5650 GCA_964559305.1 uncultured Oscillospiraceae bacterium
CGTTATCTCCGCCAAGGAGTATTTCGCTTTGTCCTCCTTCTACTTCACCGTGGTGCTGGGGCCCTTCATGCTGCTTTTCAGCGTCATTGCCGCCACTGATTTCACCCGGCCCAAGCCCTATGTCATTGCGGATCGCTTCGCTGCCATCCTCTATACCGTGGGCATATTTACCGGGCTTGCGGTAGTGAGCTATTACATTCAGCATTTTGCCGAGATAGACTGGTCCCAGGGGCTTCCCTTTATAAGCTCCCGCAACTATCTCACCACCATGCTGCTGCTGGCTCTGCCCATGCCCTTCAGGATGATAAAAAAGGACAGGCGCAGCATTGCCGGCGCGGTGTTCATATACGCGGCGCTGCTGATGACAGGCTCCCGCAGCGCGCTGGTGTTCGGCACCATAATAGCGGCTCTGAGCATATTTTTCTGTGTGTATCAGGGGCGCGCCCTCACCCGCAGAGAGCGGGTCATGCTTATTCCCTTTCTGGCCGCCGCGGGCTGTATAATATTCCTGCTGGGTCAGACCGTGCTCAGCGCCCGGCTTGTGGATGGGCAGCTCTTCCCCGTGACCGATTCCAGAGTGGCCTTTTTCAAGCAGGCTCTTATGGATTTCTGGCAGTACCCCATCGCCGGCATAGGTTTGAGCAACATGAAAAACAGCGTCATATTTCTGGGTGTGGGCGGCAGCATAGTGTGGTACCACAACTACTTTGCACAGATAATCGGCAGCATGGGTCTTATCGGCGTATTCGCTTACGGCTGGCTTTTGAAAGACCGCTTCGGACTTGTTAAGCGTATGTACTCCTCCGGCGAGAGTATGCTGATGCTGTCCTATATAGGAATGTTTCTTGTGTCTATGACCAACCCCGGCGAGTTTTGCCCTCTGCCCAACGAGCTGATGGTGGTCATGATTTTCAACGTAGCTATGACTCTCACCGCCGCTCCCGCCGCCAGCACCGTATCCGGCGAGTCCATGAGCGTTTCCTGGACCCCTGGCAAGCGGGCGGTCCCGCTGGGTGAATACAGCCGCCGTTCCAACACGGTCTCTCTGTGCACCGGCATAGACGCCAAAATAGTTGTTCCCGGCGGCGCCGGTGAAGGTCGGCGTGAATCCGCCTGCATAAACGGCGAGGCCAAGTCCATGGAAAACGACAAATGATATGCATGTAATGAGCCGTCGCTTTTGCGGCGGCTCTGCGCATCTAAGAGAAAGGACAACACAATGAGCAGATACCGGGATAAAGATTACGACGACTATGAATACGACGACCGCCCCCAGCCCCGCAGAAACAAAAAGCGACGCAGAAGAAGCCACTGGTATATATGGGTACTGGTCATTATATTGCTGCTGGCCGCGGCCTGGTTTTTCCTGGGCAGCCAGCCCAAGGGTAACAGCGCCGACGCCGGCGCCCGCAAGGCCGGATGCAGCACAATTCTTATCGCCGGCACGGATAAGGACGGCTACCGCACCGACACCATCATGCTTTTAAGTGTGGACAGTTCAAATCACAGCGCCGCTCTTCTCAGCATCCCCCGGGACACCTATGTGGCCAACACCGATTACAGCGTGCCAAAGATAAATTCCGCCTGCGGCTATGCCGGCGGCGGCAAAGACGGCATGGACGAGCTTATGAAGCAGGTCAAAAATACTCTGGGCTTTATGCCGGACGGCTACGCGCTGGTGGATCTGGACGCCTTTGTCAAGATAGTGGATCTGATGGGCGGCGTGGAGTTCGATGTGCCTATGGATATGCAGTACTCCGATCCCTCCCAGAATCTTTATATCGATCTGAAGGCCGGAAAACAGCATCTGGACGGGGAGAAGGCCATTGAGCTTGTGCGCTTCCGCTCGGGCTACGCCATGGCCGATCTGACAAGGACCGAGGTTCAGCGGGATTTTGTCAAGGCCGCCATGAAGCAGTGGGCCACGCCTTTAAATATTGTCAAGATCCCCGCTCTTATGAGCATAGCACAAAGCAAAGTAACCACCGACCTCAGCTCAGGTAACATGTTGTGGCTTGCCCGCACCCTGCTGGGCTGCAAGCTATCCGACATGAGCATGGACACGCTGCCCGGGCAGGCAGCTTATATCCACGGCGGCTCCTATTATCTGGCGGACGCCAACGCCGTGGCGGCGCTGATGGAAAGTGAATACAGCCCGTACAGGCATTAAAAATGCGGCTTCCGGCTATAATATACCGGAAGCCGTTTTGTATGTTGACAAAAGGTATAAATCGCAGTAAAATTTTGTCAGAAATGTTGAGGAGGGTCGGCTATGAACAGCAGCGGGTCTCTTGACAAAAGCGAAGTGCTCAATGTTATCCGTTTTCTCGCTTCCGGCGGGAAGGGTTTTTATGCCAGACTTCTTGCAAAAATCTATTCTGATCCGCTTACCGGGGAGTCTTTGCTGCAGGCAATTGTGGAAAGCCGCCCTGCGGATTATGTGGACGTGATGTTTGCCGCCAATACTATCGCGGCATAAAAGCGCTGTACGGTATTCCCTTCGTGCAGCTATAAAGCGCCCCCGCCGATATGTTCGGAGGGGGCGCTTTTTTTGATTGCTGCCTGGGGCTGCCCGCTGCTCCGGGCAGCCCCGCTTTGAGAGGGGCGCTGAAAGATCATTAAGCATCTGACAGGAGAATAACACGTCCAAATGCTCTCCGCAAGCCGGGCAGGGGGATATTTTTGGAGGTTATTCTCGCTTTTTTCAGGCTCCCTCGTCCTGGGCTCTGCACTCGGCTTCCCGGGCTTCCCAGGGCTCATAAGGGCTCTTAAGGTCGCTCATAAGGTCGCGGCCCTTGCCCTTGAGATAGCTCACGCGCAGGAAAAGGTATACCACAAACAGCAGCACAAAGCCACCCATCAGTGCCCAAACTGTGGCGCTGAGTGTGATAAGCGCAGAATACGACAGGTACGCCGCAACGACGAAAGCAAACACGGACAGGCCGTACATCAGCCACACCGGCATTTTAAAGCCCGCGTGCCCACAGGCGTGGGGATATTTTTTCTTCAGGAAAAACGGCACAATGCACAGCACCATATCGCCCAGGCAGTTGACAAAGGAGAATATGGTCATCAGCACGCCGAAGCTGGAGCCGGTGGCGGCGCAGACGATGGCGAACAGCATGACAAAGGCCAAAATGACCGGCGACACGCCGAATTTATTCTTTTTGCCCACGAAGGCCGGGAACAGCTCACAGTCTGCCGCCGCCTGTATCTGGGCGCAGGTGAGCATAATGACGGGAACCATGGAGGTAAGCACGCCGCATATGGGGCCGCCGACAATAAACACTGTCAGCAGCGCCGGGCTGAGAAAGCCGGAGCCCACCTCGGAAAGAGTCGTCAGCTCGCCGCCGGGCATGGTGCCCAGAGTAACCACGGCCATGAGGATGTAAATGACCGCCACCAGTGTGGGGGAAAGGATAAGCGCGAGAGGAATGTTGCGGCGGGGATTCTTCACATCGTCGGCTATCTGCGAGACAGCGGCTCCGCCCGACAGGGATGAGGACAGTATGGCTATGGCCGCGCCCAGAGTGGTTATCTTTATACCGGGGGCAAATACCGCGCCAAGGGTGAGCTGGCCGGGGTTCATATTAGGCAGGCCCACGAAAATGTAGAGCGCCATGGCCACTAGCAGCAGCACCACCATGATGTTGTTTACCGTGGCGAAGGTGTGGTTTCCAAGATAGGCGATGCCGGCGTACACAACAAGTATCACCACGCTTACCAGCACCTTCTGCCCTTCCAGCGCCGGGAACAGCGTGACAAAATAATCGGCAAACAGCACCGCGAACACTGATACCAGAACCGGCTGAAGCAGGTTCTGAGCCGCCATGTACATACCCACTATCGGGTGAACGAGCTTTGTGGGCGCCACAAAAAAACTGCCGGAGGTGGGAACAACCGAAGACACATACACATTGGGTATCATTTTTGCCAGGGTATATATTACCGCGCATACCAGCGCCATTATTACGCCGGGGCCTATGTCGTTGATGACAGTCGGCAGGGAGCCGAATATTCCGGAACCGATGATCGCGCCTATACCTGTGGCGATACAGCCTGCAAGACCCAGCTTTTTAACCGTGGATTTTGTCTTTTCGCTCATTGTTTTTCCTCCCTGTTTTTATTTTTAATTCAGTTTTCCGCCGGGCTGTCCGGTTCGGGCTTCACATCCACGAACTTCGCCCGGTTCATGACCGGGTGCTGCAGCCGGATAGCGCCCTTGTTGGGGCATACCATGACGCAGGCGCCGCAGTAATAGCATTCGCCCGGATAGGCCACCACCGGAGGCTTGCCTTTTTCGGGGTTGGGAAGCAGTATATCACACTGGCAGATATTTGCGCAGCTGTTGCAGCCCACGCAGATATTTTCGTCAAAAGTCAAAGGAGTTGCGCTGCACGGAACAACTGTAACGGTAAGCTTGTTCATTTTTTCCATTACTTTTTACCTCCAATGTAGTCCTGGTTGCGCCTTTCATATTCCGTCTCCAGGTCACCAAAATAATCCATTGGCACATCGCCGCGCACTATCTTGCCGTCTTCCATGCGAACAGTTATAAAGTGATGCTCTTCCGGAGGGTCCATCCTGTCGTTGTCGCTGCGGTCAAAGCAGAGCTGCTTGGAGCTGGATTTGCGCAGCAGGCAGGCGTTGAGGATCATCTCGGACACGTCCAGTATGTCAAGCACTTCGTGGGTACGCATAAGATCGTGGGGATTTGAGCAGTAGAGCAGCGGAACTATGTCCCGGCGATAGCTCTTCATCAGGTCTATCCCCTCCATCAGCAGCGCGTCGCACTTGATGCCGCCGCAGTAATTCTGCATTCCCTTTGAGATGGCCATGTTCAGCTCTTTCCAGCTCACGCCCTCGCTGCGGTACATGGGCGCGTATAGCCGTTTGATCTCCTGATCTATCTGGCCACGCTCCACCTCGCACTGCTCGCTTGCGGCGGCGCTGTCGGCTGCCTTGCGTCCGGCGTAGTAACCGGTGGCGCTGGCAAAGCCCGCGCAGTCGGAGGCAAAAAGCTGATCGCCGGCCGCGTACACGCCATCGATATTGGTTTTCAGATCCCAGTCGTGCATAATGCCGCCCGGTGCGCCGAAAAGCTGCCTCTCCTGAGAAAGGAAGGCCGCGGACTGCCAGCCGGTGCCGTAGCACTGGAGGGCGTGGCGTGTGGGATCAAAGCCCCGCTCGGTATAGTTTTGAAGTATGGGGATTTTGGTCTTGCCCTCTTCGCCCACCATCATGCCCCATATAACCCGCCGCTCGTCGGCCGGCATACGGCTGAGATCGGCGTAAAACGGCAGCTGATAGCCTCTTTTCATCAGCTCGTCAAAAGGCATGGTCTCCGGGCCTCTGTAATCATATTTCGGCTCGTCAATAACGCCGCCCTTGAGGAAAAACTTCTGGCCCTTGACGGGATAATAGCGCTGGGAAACCGTTTTCAGCACGTTTCCGTCCCTGTCCAGATAGGGTATCTCAACACCTCTGGCATCCACAAGCGTGGCCGCGTACCAGGTGTTGTGGTTGTTGCCGGCGCCATAGGGCGGGAAGCTGCGCCCGGCGGCTGAAAATTCGCCCTTCACGGACTTTTCCATCATGGTGAATTCCATTCCCGCGCGCCAGCCCATGGCGTGGCCGGAGCCGATGGACT
>CAZLIJ010000114.1:0-5624 GCA_964559305.1 uncultured Oscillospiraceae bacterium
GAAGGCGATATACTGTTTGTGGATGAGATACACCGCCTGAACAGGGCCTATGAAGAGATACTATATCCTGCCATGGAGGACTATGCCATAGATATTATTCTGGGCAAGGGTCCTTCGGCAAATTCCCTGCATCTGGAGCTGCCCCGATTCACCCTTATCGGCGCCACCACTCGTTCAGGCCAGCTCACCGCGCCGTTGCGGGACCGTTTCGGCGTGGCGCTGCGGCTGGAGCTTTATTCGCCGGAGGAGCTGCGGCTCATCGTCAATCGTTCCGCGGGTATTCTGGGCATAGAGATAGACGATTCCGGCGCCTATGAGATCGCCTCCCGCTCCCGGGGCACACCGCGAATCGCCAACCGACTGCTGCGCCGTGTACGTGATTTTGCCCAGGTAAAGGCCGACGGGGTCATCACAATGGCGGTAGCCAACGAGGCGCTTCTATCACTGGAAGTGGACAAGCTGGGTCTTGACGCGCTGGACAGACGTATGCTCAGGAGCATTATCCAGTATTATAACGGCGGCCCGGTGGGGCTGGAAACACTGGCGGCCACCATCAACGAGGAGGCTGTCACCCTTGAAGATGTGTACGAGCCGTTTTTGCTGCAGCAGGGCTTTCTTACCCGTACGCCCAGAGGCAGATGCGTAACGCGCAAGGCATATGACCATCTGGGAATTGAATACCTTGGACAGCAGGAAATTAAGCTGTGAGCAGCTGCCTCAAAAGTGAAATAATACTGACAGAATCAGACAAATTCCTATTGACTTTCAGCAATGTTGTTATATAATCAAATAGTATAAGTGTATATAAATTATTGAATATGACAGATTATTTATCCCTGGATGACAACAGATTGCAGGCGATTGCCGCCGGCGGCGACAGGCTTGCGGAAGAACAGCTGGCAATGCGCTATACTCAGCTTGTCCGCGCGTGCGCCCGTCCGCTTTTTCTGGCGGGAGGGGACAGCGAGGATCTCATTCAGGAGGGTCTGCTGACCGCCATAAGGCAGTTTGATCCGGAAATGAACGCATCTTTCAAAACATATGCGGAGATCTGCATAAAAAGCCGTATGTACTCAGCGGTCAAGTCGGCCGCGCGTCTCAAGCACTTACCGCTCAATGACTGTTTGTCATTGGATCATATACTCTCAGAGGAATCCCAGACCCAGTTAGCGGCTAACCCCGAAGCGTTTCGGCGTACTCCAGAGGAGCAGGTTCTGGCCAGAGAGAGCAAAATCGAGTTTTATAACGCCTCTGCGCAACAGCTTTCCAAACTTGAAAAACAGGTTCTGGAGCTGTATTTAGACGGCTTATCCTATAGTGAGATCGCGCTGCGTACTCACAGAAATGAAAAATCGGTGGATAATGCTGTGCAGAGGATCCGGCGCAAACTGGCCCGGAGCCCTAACCTTGGCGCTATCAGCAAAAGCTGAACGCAAATATAAGCCATAACAGGCAGGATATCAAAAGAGAGGATCTACAACATGTACGAAGACAAAACCTTAATTTGCAAAGAGTGTGGCAAAGAGTTCGTGTTCACCGCCGGCGAGCAGGAGTTCTATGCAGAGCGCGGCTTCCAGAACGAGCCCCAGCGCTGCAAGGATTGCCGCGATGCCCGCAAGGCAGCTGCACGCGGTCCCCGTGAGTACTACACCGCTGTTTGCGCCGCTTGCGGCGGCGAGGCCAGAGTGCCTTTCGAGCCCAAGTCTGACCGCCCTGTGTACTGCAGCGAGTGCTTTGCAAAGATGAGGGAGCAGAACGCCTGATAGGCTTTCATGTCTCAAAAGGAATGGGGCGCCCATTGGCGTCCCGTTCTTTTACTCAATTATCAGCATAGTGCTTTATTTTTTCAGGAGGTAAACTGAAATGGAGATTACCAGAGATACCAATATTGGCGAGATCGTGGAGAATTGCCCCGAAGCTATGCCGAAATTTATGGAGATCGGAATGCACTGCATGGGCTGCGCCCTTGCCAGCGCAGAGACTGTTGAGGAAGCCTGCGCCGCACACGGCGTGGATCCTGATGAATTCATCACTGATCTGCAAGCGTTTCTTCAAACCGTCTGATCAGCATATCAACTAAAAGCCGGCTTTGACCGGCTTTTATTTTTTCTGTTGAAACGGAGAGAGACAATGACTGAACGACTGAGGCTTATCGCTTCGCTGATAGAAAATGGCCGGGGCGTGGCGGACATTGGTACAGATCACGGATATATTCCGGCCGCGCTGGCTCTTGGCGGCTACACCGGCAGAATAATTGCCGCCGACATCAATGCCGGCCCCCTCAAATGTGCTGAGAAGACCGCCGCGGAAGCGGGGGTTTCAGAAAAAATTGAGTTTTTGTTGTGCGACGGGCTTTCAAAAGTGGAGCCTTCCGCGGTGGATACGATAGTTATCGCCGGTATGGGCGGCGACAGCATTACGGGAATACTTGACAGGGATTACTGGTGCGCTTCTCCCGGTTATAAGCTCGTTTTGCAGCCCATGTCCCATCAGAACGTGCTGCGCTACTGGCTTATTAACAATGAATTTACCATTACCCGGGAATTACTTGCTATGGATTCCGGTAAGATGTATCAGATATTTACGGCCAAATACGGCCCCTCGCCCCGCTATTCAGACGCGGAATTATTCACCGGCAGCTACGATCAGATATGCTCCGACCGTCTGTTCGGGGATTATTTGAACGGCCTTATAGAAAAATTTACCAGGGCTGTCAATGGAATGGAGACAGCGTCCTGGGATGAAAATATTCCGTTGGAGCTTAACCGGGGAGTGTTGAAAGAGCTTTTGAATATGAAGGAGCGAAAAAATGGTTAAAGTTGGCGACGTCCGCGACTATCTTTTCTCAATTGCACCGGAAAAACTGAAAATGGATTTCGACAATGTGGGTCTTCTCGTTGGAAGTGAGGACAATGCTGTCACAAGGGCGCTGTTCTCGCTGGACATTACCTCGGCTGTTATTGATGAGGCTGCCTCACTGGGCGCGGAGCTTATCGTTTCTCATCACCCGGTCATCTGGGATGCCATGAAAAGCGTTACGGAGGGGGACATTCAGTCCCGCAAGGTGATAAAGCTCATCAATAACGATATTTCTGCCATATGTATGCACACGAACCTTGATATAGCGGAAGGCGGCGTAAACGACGTGCTTATGGCCAGACTTGGCGGCAGGACCACCGGAATTCTTGAGATGACCGGCGAGAACTCCGGCTGCGGCAGAGTGGGCGAGCTTGAGCGGGAGACGCCGCTGAGCGAATTTCTCGGTTTGTGCAAAAAGGCGCTTGACGGCAACGGACTGAGGTATTACGACGCCGGCAGGCCGGTCAAAAAGCTTGCTGTTATGGGCGGCTCCGGCGGGGACTGCGCTGAGCTGGCGTTCAGTCTGGGCTGCGACACATATTTGACGGCGGATATCAAATATGATCAGTTCCTCACCGCCCGTGAGTTGGGTCTGAACCTTATCGACGCCGACCACTTCTGCACCGAAAACCCTGTGGTCCCAGTGCTGGAGAGCCTTGTTAAAAAACGCTTTCCGGAAATTATTACCTCAGTTTCGGGCATTCACTCCCAGACTGCTGAATTTTTCTGACTTTCCAGTACGGAGCGATTATATGAGCTTTTTGACCCTCACTTTTATAGTATTCTTTGCTGTTGCCTGCACCGCGTTTTTCCTTGTTCCGGCAAAATTGCAGAAGCCTGTGCTTCTGGCGGCAAACTATGTTTTTTATATGTGGTGGAGACCGGCCTTCGGAATACTTATAGCGGCCGGAACGCTGATAAGCTATTTGTGCGCAAGGGCCGCAGCCGCGGAATTTAAGGGCAGGCGGGGGCTTTGGATAACTATTGGCGTGGTCTACACAGTGGGAGTTCTGTTTGTATTTAAATATCTGGACTTTTTCTGCCAGAGCGTAGTCAACATCGCAGGATATCCTTATACCGAGCACCTGGGAATACTGCTGCCGGTGGGCGTGTCGTTTCTTACCTTTGCTGTTACAGGATATCTGCTGGACGTAAAAGCGGGCAGAGTGACGGCGGAGAAAAACTTTGTTGATTACGCCATTTTTGTGTCCTTTTTCCCGACCATGCTCTCCGGCCCCATAGCCCGGGCCGGCAGCTTTATGCCGCAGCTGAAAGAGACAAAAAGCTTTGACGGAGAAAGAGTTAAAAAGGGAACGCTGCGCTTTGCCTGGGGCGCCGCGAAAAAAATGATCGCGGCGGACACGCTGGGCATCGTTGTAAACTCAGTTTATGCCGACCCGGCCGGTTTTTCCGGCGGCGCCGTACTCACGGCGGTAATACTGTATTCGCTGCAGATATATTTTGATTTTTCTGCCTATTCAGATATGGCCATAGGCGCGTCTGAAATACTGGGCTATTCCGTTATGGAAAACTTTAACGCCCCATATCTGACCACTTCCGTGAAAGACTTCTGGAAAAGATGGCACATATCGCTGACCTCGTGGCTGAGAGATTACATATACTTTCCTCTGGGAGGCAGCCGAAAGGGCAGGGGCCGCACTTACATAAACATCCTGATAGTATTCACCGTCAGTGGGCTTTGGCACGGCGCGGCGGTCACGTTTATTGTGTGGGGCATTTTGAACGGCATCTATCAGGTGGCGGGCAGCGCCACTCAATCGGCCAGAAAGCGGCTGCGGGCGGCTCTGCATATCGGGGAGAACAGCCGTGCGCTCCGCCTGTGGCAGATGCTCATAACCTTTCTTTTGATATCAGCGGCATGGGTATTTTTCCGTATGCCTACCATAGAACAGGCTCTGGATGTTTTCGCACGAATAGCTTGTATTCCCGTGGGCGGCTTCGGCTGGGCTGATCTTGCATATACAGGGCTTGACGGCAGTCAGGCCATTATAGCGGGGGTGCTGATTCTTCCGTTCATAGCGGAGGACCTTATGAAACTCAATGGACGGCAGTTCTGGAAACTGGAGAGGACGGATTTTGCTTTTTGGGGCGCACTGCTTTTGATCCTTGTATGTATATTTCTTTTCGGGATATACGGCAGCAACTTCAATCCTCAGCAATTCGTGTATTTTCAGTTTTAGTATTCGGGAGCGGATGTTATGCTAAAAATAAAGAAATGGATAGCCGCCCTGCTGTTTGCTGCGCTTTTTATCACCTTTGCCTACGCTGGCGGCGATCTGCTTATGCCGCCGAGAACAGAATACGGCTGTATGTGGGAAAGCTACCTGCAAGAGGATAAAAACACGATAGACGTGCTGTTCTGCGGCAGCTCGCTGGTATATTGCGATGTGATACCGGCTCAGATATGGAAGAATACGGACCTGACATCCTATGTTGTGGCCGGACCGGAGCAGACCATACCGATTTCCTATTATTATCTCAGGGAAGCCTGCCGCACGCAAAGCCCCAAGGCGATATTTCTTGAGGTCAGCATGATGTATTACAATAAGTATCAGCGGTACACTCAGACAAATATCTCGTATATGCCATGGTCATTAAACCGCCTGGCCGCCACATTCAACGCGGCGGAGAAGGAGAGAAAACCCGGCCTGCTGTTTCCGCTGTTTGATTACCACGGAAGAATATATGATTTGAGCCTGGATGAGATAAGGCAAAATCTGAACCCGGAAAAAGATGTTCTGGCG
>CAZLIJ010000115.1:0-5617 GCA_964559305.1 uncultured Oscillospiraceae bacterium
GAGGCTGCTGGAAAGCACCGCCCGGCAGGCGGCTATCTGCCGCAAAACTTCAATGGGGTCGTCCTTCACGTTTATAATTACGGAGTTTTCGTATTTCTCCGCCAAAGCTTCAACGGCGGGGTCATTGAGATCGCAGATATGGGGTACAATGCCCATGCCGTATTTTTTCACAACCGGGCTGTCGAGAAGAAGGGGGCACAGGATGCCGCCGTCCCCGGTGGGAATATCCAAAGTCCGGCCCATAAGCTTTTCCGCCCGGCGGCGGCTCAGCTCGCCCCTCACGGCGCAAAAGCGCATATCCCGCTTGAAAAACGGCGGGTCGTTATCGCAATAGTTTATAAAACCCGTGCCCCAGATATACACTCTGGGAAAAATAACGCCGTATATACGCTGCTGGGCCTGCATGGCTGCGCTGCCGTGCAGAGTGTAGCGGTCAAGACCGCTGCCGATGGCGCTGAGCTCCGCTGTGAGAAAGGAGCGGCGCCGGGCTGCAAGACCGAATACTTTTTCAACGATCAGCAGATTGAGCCGGTCGCCCATGTTGCCTATGTCGGCGTAATAAAGTTTCAGGTTTTTTTTCATGGCGGACGATCATTTCTCTTTCAGTTCCGTGTGGTCGTTTCCGTATAAAACTGCCGGCGGAAACCAAAGACGTTAATAATTTATCAATTGCCGGCTTTACATTTATAATTATACGGTGCAGTTTCCAAAACGTCAAGGAATGGGGAAAACCCGCGGGAAATGCCAAAACCGGAGCGCCGAGTTTGCGTTTCGTGAAGAAAAACGTTGAAAATTCAAGAAAACTTTTGTATAATCAATCATCCCTGAACGCAAGCGTGATACCCTTTTTGGATTCAATAATCACGGGCTTGACAGTAATTTAACAGTTTTTGTACCATTGATTTTACCAATTATATGGTACGCTTTATTCATCAAATTAGCTACATAATTTTTGCTTGTGAGTCAGAAAAAAACATAAGGGCTTCAAGTTCGGACGCATGAGGGAAGGAAAGGCAAAAAATCAATGAATATTGGGGTTTCAAACGAGGGGTAAAGCAGCCGCACGATATATAGCTGCATTGCCGGTCAGGCGGCAAAGACGCCGGATTGCCCGGCGGTTATCGAACTGGACAAAGACGGCGCAGAGCGCACGGTAACATGGGAACAGCTGCGCCGGGACACCAATAAAACGGCCATGTATCTGAGCGGCCTTGGAGTGGAGAAGGATTCCCGCGTTGTGATAGCGCTGCCAAACGGCATTCCGGCAGTGCTGACCGCGCTAGCCGTATGGAGGCTGGGCGCCTGCGCGTTTTTCCTTTCAAGCCAGCTGGTGCCCGGGGAACAGAAGGGACTTCTCGACCAGATAAAGCCGAATCTTGTGGCGTCGTCATGGAAATGCGAGGGGTATAAAAGCATTTCAATGACGGACAAGACCATCGACGCTCTTGCTCCCGGCGGGGACGAGCTGCCGGATCTTGTGTCCTGCCCCGGCAAGGCCATGGCTACCGGCGGCAGCACGGGAGTGCCCAAGATCATCCTTGAGCACACAAGCCTTCTTTACGGGGAGGATGATTTCACCCAGTGGCAGCGCATTACCGGCTTCGGAAAGGGCAGCAGCCAGCTTGTGTGCGGCTCCCTGCACCATTCACTTTTCAACAATTCTTTTTATATCGCCCTTGCCATGGGCTGCACAAATGTGCTGCTCAAGCGCTTTGACGAGGCGCTGGCGGTAAAAGCCATAGAAAAATACAGGATCAACGCCCTTGTTCTGGTGCCCACCATGATGAGCCGCATTATCCGCTGCCCGGAGCTTGATAAAACCGATATCGGCAGCGTAACAAGTCTGCTTCACGCCGGCGCCGCCTGCCCGGTATGGCTTAAGAAAGACTGGATAAACCTTATCGGAGCGGAGCACGTCCATGAGTTTTATTCCATGTCCGAAAAAGTGGGCATGACCTACATCCGGGGAGACGCATGGCTTGAGCATGAGGGCAGCGTGGGCCGCCCGGTGGACTCGGGGCTGGAGATATTGTCCGACGACGGGGAGAAGGTTCCCGCGGGCACAGTGGGCAACGTGTATTTTATCCCCAATAAGCCGTCGGTAACAAATTATCTGCTGGCGGATCAGAAGCTGTCCAGCGCGGCGGGCAACGCCGTCAGCGTTGGCGATCTGGGCTATCTGGACGAGGACGGATATCTGTATCTTGTGGACCGGCGCAGCGATATGATAGTCAGCGGCGGCAAAAACGTGTACGCCGCCGAGGTGGAAAACGTGCTGCGGGAGTATTCCAAGGTGCGGGACATCGTGGTCATCGGCCTTGCCGATCCCACCTGGGGCCGCAGAGTGCACGCCATAATCGAGCCCGACTGCCCGCCGGAGGAATTCGGGATATACGAATTTACAAATTTCGGTTTCAAGCACAACAGCAAGCTGCCAAAGACCATAGAGCTGGTGGAAGCCCTGCCCAGGGATGAATCCGGCAAGCTGCGCCGCAAGACTCTTGTGGATGAACGGGACGCCGCCTCCGACGCCGCGGAAAAGTTCCATTTTATTAATGTTCCCAACGGCCATCAGCTTTACGCCTGGCGCGCGGCCAGAGAGAAAGCGAAAAAGGCAAAGGAAAAGAACAAAGAAGAATGATGAAAACCCGGCCGTCAATGACGGCCGGGTTTTTGATCCTGTCAAAAAACTGAAAAAAGTAATACCGGGCTTGAAAATCAGACCTTCCATTCTTCCCAGTGCTTCGGCTCCCAGCCCTCGGGAACATCCAGATCCCTCAGCTCACCGTTCATTTTCCGATAGCACATCCTAAGCTCGTTTATGCGCCATACGCCGTCGCCGCATTTGCGGAAATCGTCGCAGTACACGGCGTAATTTTCAACATTTCCGCCGTCGGCGTAGCTGTGATTGTCCTCGTATAGAAAAATGCCTCTGGCGGTGGTGTCGCTCATCAGCCACACAAGGGGCTGGTGGCACATATGCATGGTGGACATATTGCGGTTGACGTACTTGGAGCGCAGCGCCTGCTGACGGGGAGCGGTGCCTTTTTCACCGAAGCAGCTATACACAAAATCCTCAGTGAACAGATCGCAGACATATTCCTCTTTTTTCATGTCCATGGACCAGTAGTAAAAATACTGGGTCTCCAGTATCTTTTGCAGCTGGCACAAAGTCTCCGGCGTGTAGTTTTGCCGGCGGGCGTTTTTCATGACCTCGGTTATCATTTCCCGCATTTTGGGGTCTGTTTTGAAGAGCTTCACGGCGCAAGTCCTTTCTGATAGATTTGTTGGAAAAATATTCTTTTTTGTTAAAACATTATCATTTATTAAGCCCCAATGACGTACAAAAAGCTCGATATTTATGTCATATCCGCTTCTGCGCATAAAAAATTCCGCTTAATAAAAAGCCGCCGAAAAAATCCGGCGGCTTTTTTTGCGTAGGTGGGCGAAGGGGATTAACCCACTTTGACAATATTTTTTATCTTTTTCACAGGTATTTTCACCATTTTGCGGTCATAAGTGACCAAACCGTTGAGCTCATCCTCCACATCACTGAGCTGGGTATACACGGCGGCGGACAGCCCGGCCTCGTATGCGGGGCGTATCTGGCCGGCATAAAGCTCATGAAGGGCGGATTCCAGCAGCAGGGGAGACTCAAATTTTTTATAGCCGAACTCTTTTTCGCCGAAGCAGTGGCCGCTGACCCGGTGGCCGTAGCCGCCGAATTCTGACAGCACCACCGCCCGGCCCAGCTTGTCGGGCTTATATTCGTATTTTTTGAAATATACATGAAGGCTTTGGATGTCGCCTATCTTCTGGTCGTGCCAGCCGGAGGCGTGATCGATGGTGCGGGTGTCGTCGATCTCCCTGACAGCGGCGCACATACGGGCGGCGTCGAACTGCCCCCAGCCCTCGTTGAAGGGCACCCACATGGCGATGCAGGGGCAGTTGATAAGGTCTGTCACCATTTCCCGCAGCTCCTGCTCAAATTCTTCTCTGCCGCCTTTTTCGCCCCGGCCAAAGAGAAGATAGGAGCTGTCCTTAAGGTGCTTGCCGGTGACGAGGGGCGCGGAAACAATGGCCGGGGAATACACCCCGCCGCCGCAGGGCATATCCTGCCACACCAGCACACCCAGGCGGTCACAGTGATAATACCAGCGCAGAGGCTCAACCTTTATATGCTTGCGCAGCATATTGAAGCCCATGTCCTTTGCCAGCTGTATGTCGCTTATCATGGCCTCGTCGGAGGGGGCGGTATATAGCCCGTCGGGCCAGTAGCCCTGATCCAGAAGCCCGTTGTGAAAGTACGGCCTGCCGTTCAAAAACAGGCGCTTGGCGCCCTTGTCGTCCATTTCCACGGAGAATTTGCGCATGGCGAAGTAGCTTTTCACCTCATCGTCTCCGCAGGTGACGGAAAAATCGTAGAGCCGGGGATTCTCCGGCGACCAGGGCTCAAAATCCGGCACGGGGATACGGGCGGGCAGGGGATAGTCCTCGCCCTGAAAATGCGCCACGGGCCGTATCTTGCCGGCGACCTCTGCGCCGATCTCCACATTGCCATCGTCATACACAGGCACTATGACCAGCCGCTTTATATAGGCCTCCGGCACGCTTTCCAGCCATACGCTCTGCCAGATACCGCTTTGGGGCGTGTACCAGATTCCGCCGCGCCGGCGCTTTTGCTTGCCGCGGGTGTGCCAGTCCTCGTCCGTTTCATCCCTGACCCTGACAATGAGGGTGTTTTCCTCTATAAGACAGCTGGTCAGCTCCGCTTCAAAGGGCAGATAGCCGCCCACATGGGTGGCGAGCTCCTGACCGTTAAGATATACTGTGGCTATCTGATCCACCGCGCCGAAGTGCAGCAGCACCCGGCCCCGGTTGAAGCCCTCCGGCAGAGTAATGTCCCGGCGGTACCACAGATATTCGTCCGCCCCCGGGCCCCGTGGGGCCCCGGAAAGCTGGCTCTCCGGCGAAAAGGGCACCAGTATCTCCCCGTCCCAGGTCTCCGGCGGAGTATCCGAGCCAGTTATGGCGTACTGCCACACGCCGTTCAAATTCAAATAGCTGTCCCTGACCATCTGAGGCCGGGGGTATTCCGGCAGCACATTGGTCTTATCCAGACTGCTTCCCCATACCGTGAGCATGATCGTCACCCCTTCGTTGAGACATTACCTTTAACCATAACAGTTTACCTTATTATAAAGCCGCTGATAATACAAAATTTGAAAAATTAACTGAATTTTTACAAAGATCATATTTTTTTAATTAATACTGACAGTGTTGCAAATGACGGGCATTTGTTATAATTTGTTAACAATTGCAATATATAAACCATAAAAAGGAAAATATGATGTCATTGTTAACAATATATCAGGGTCGTTAAGAAAATATCCATAAATTTTGACGGTTTTTGCGTCATTGATTGTTTACATGATACATACTTTATGTTATATTATCTCTGTCAAAAATTAGAGAGGTGATGCAAATGCCCTTTAAGTTTAAAGGCGGAGTACATCCCAACTATATGAAGGCGCCGCATATTCCGGTGACTGTCATAACCCCGCCTAAAGAAGTTGCCGTTCCGATGCAGACACACATCGGAGCGCCCTGTCAGCCG
>CAZLIJ010000116.1:0-5606 GCA_964559305.1 uncultured Oscillospiraceae bacterium
GGTGTCCAGACGCCAGAGGATTACGGCAGATACATGATCCAGGAATCCGGCCACTTCGACTATGACACAAATCTGGATGAATATTATGACTATGCCAGATATGGGCGGGAGCGCATGGATAGCGAACAGGGCTTCTTCGGCGATGGCGGATATGTTGCATACCTTGGCACGCTCAGCATTGACGAGCTGATGATGGATGACCCAGCACAGGAGCAGGGCATGGAGATGGGAGGAATGAAATGATGCGGGATATTACGACAGACGAGCTGCGGCGGATGGATGACAGCGAAGGGCTAATCCTTCAGGGCTGCGGAGGTGATCCGCAGGAATGGGTTGACGGGATCAATGAGTTGCTGACCGACGCCGGTATCTTGCGGGGCGGCGAAGCCTTCACCGACGTCAGGCGTTTCGAGCATGATGGACTTACAAATCTGCTGTTTCACATGGACGGTGTGAAGTTGGACGTTGGCAAACTCGCCATCTGGCGCTTGCAGACCCATGAGCGGTTCGGAGGAACATGGCTCTCGGACTATGTCCCGAACAGATTGGGCGGCTTCATACATGGAGAACAGGATGCCGTCTCTATGAATGAGCCGAACCAGGGTATGGAGATGGGAGGCATGGGGTGATCACACTGCACCTGACCCGCGCCGCCGATAATGAGGGCGTCTACCTGAAGTTGCCCTCTTCCTCGGCTGAGATTGGCGAGGCGTTTGCGGAGCTGGACGCCATCAGTACGGACACATCCTCCACCAAGATCACGGAGGTCATCAGCAACGTCTACAATCTTAGCGGTTATCTCAAAAATGTGGACGTCGAAAAATCCGGCGAGTTGGACAAGCTCAGTGCCCTCGCCCAGAAGATGCAGACGATGGACAGGGACTCCTGCTATCTGTTTGAGGGAGTTTTAGACGCCAACAGCGTGAACGGCCTTGACGATGTCCTGCGGCTGTCTGAAGCGCTGGATGAATATATTCTTCTGCCAGATGCCGCCGGGGGCAACTCCCTCGGCAAATATCTGGTCACCCATGGCATAACGCCTTTTTCTGAAAGCGTTCGGCCCTATCTGGATTACCAGATCATCGGTGCGGAGTTTTATGCCGACCACGGCGGGGCCTTCTGCCGCGCCGGGTATGTGGTGCGAAAGGAGGAACTGCCGCAGCAATTCTTACAGACGTAGCAGGAACAAAAAAGCGTTATGCTGCTGCGCCTCCGCGCATCCCATGGCAAACAGCAAAATCCCGTTTCCACCACGCTGACGCTGCCCGCAGCCGATGAGCTGTTGGAGCGCACAAGACAGCGGCTTGGCATTGAGGAATTTGCGGAAGCCGAGATCACAACGGTTGATTATATCTTTCCATACTTTGCGACCATGGTGCCGCAGAACTGCATCACCGTGGAGAGTGCCAACGCGCTGGCGCGGGCAATTGTGCAGATGAATCAGACCGACGGCGAGCTGCTCAAATACCTTGCCGCGGTGGAGCTGGAGCGGCCGGATACCTTTGACGGCGCGCTGCAAATCGCAAAGAATATCGGCAACTATGAGATGATTTCCACCAGTCAGGCGGATGACGGATTCCACACCCAATTCGGGCAGATCCGCCGACTGGACGCGCCCGTTGAAATGCAGGACATGGGCGGGATGGAGATGCAGGGGCTATAAAAATACCGCACAGGAATTCATATTTTCCCGTGCGGTATTTTCTCGGTTAAAACCTTGGCGCTGTGATCGTACTGCTCTCTGGAGATCGCTCCGCGATCCAAAAAACCTTTCAGCATCGCCATCTGTGACTGGTATAAGTCCTCGTTGGTGAGGGGCTTGCGACATTCCGGTTCTGATAATGAGTTCAACTGTTCACCTCCGCAATGGAATATGTCTGAATTTACTCCGCCTTGTCCTTTGCGGTGAGCAGACGGAAAAACTTTGCCATCAGGGGAACGTATGTGACAGCAAACAAGGCTGCGCAACTCCAGAAGACGGGCTTTTTATGCTTGGGCGCTATCTGCATTCCAAAGAGCATCCCAAGGGACAGCAGACATATTTTCAGCAGGCTGAGTACCTTCCAATCAGATTCGCGCACATATTCATCAGCGACCGCAAACAACTTCTTCATATCAGCATGCCTCCCGTAATTTTACTGTTCATTTTTTCTGAAACCATCATATCATGCAACGCCCGCAGATGCAAGAAAACGATAGCTTTCCACGCTGCATTGTGGTATGTTGTCGGTTTGACAAAGGAGGTGCTTTATGGGTAGAAAGAAGAATCCTGACAAGGCTTTGAACCGGAAAAAATCTCAGGAGGAATACCGTCACAAGGTGCGGCGCTTTACCTTCCAGTTCTCTCTGCATGACGCAGAGTCCAGAGAATGGTTTGAGCATCAGCAGGACAAGGGAGCTTATTTGAAACAGTTAATTCTCACGGATAAGCAGCAGACAATGGCACAATACTTAAAAAGCAGGAGAGATTCAACCATGAGCGTCAACGCATTCACCGAAGAATACGAATACATCGAACTGTTCGGAAAACCCGGACTGTTCACCAACGCACGCATTGACCGGGACACCGTGCCAGAGGGATGGTACGCCTACGACCTGCGGGGCAGCGACTACGACCCCGGCGAGCCGGTAACGGTGGAGCCGAACGTGGTGGTCAACCATGCCGGAACCATCCTGACCCACGAACCGATTTCATTCCCAAAGGAAGGCTTCAAGCGTCTGAACGGGCGGCTGGATTTCGCCGACGCCTACCACCTTTCCCTCCAAGAGTTCTGCGAGGTGCGCGGACTCAATTACCCCGATGACAACCGAAAATTCGCATTGCGTCCCGCCTCTCCCAATGAGGCGGGATTGTTTTATTCCCAAGAGAATCAAGACAAGGCGCTGGGCACAGTGGGGCACCTTCGCTTCGACCACGGCAGCGGAGGCAACGAGTTCTGGACAACGTGGTGGGAGCACAACGGTAATACGCTGAACACGCCGGAGTTCAAAGCGGAATTTCAGCAGCTTGTAGATGAGCTGCGGCGCGGCCCGCTGAAAGACCGCGCTGCCATGTCCAGCTACTGCTGCAGCCATGCCGGGGAGCTGGACGCAGGAGCCGGTGGCAGTCATGGATATGTGGCAGAAACGGAAAACTACCGCTACTGCCTGCGCTGTTCTCCGCAGAAGGGCGACTATTCCTACATCTACATCTATGACAAGCACCAGCAGGAACTGAATATGGCGCAGGAGCCGCCGGTCATCGGCACGGTCAGCTTCGCCAGCGGCGAAACGCTGGCCTACACCGACCCGGCTATCTTTTTGCAGGTCATTCGGGATGAGTTGCCGTACAAGCCAACCTCCGGCTTTCAGTACGAGGTGCTGACGGACGATCCCGCCGTGCGAAAGGGCGCGGACGATATCCTCTACAACCTGTTTGGCGAGAAGAATCCGCGTCCGCTGGAGGACTATGGGCTGACAAAGCAGGGACGAGAGGCGCTCAAAAACGCAGAAAATCCGAACCTGCCCCACAGCTACCGTTGGTTCGTCGTGGAAAACTTCAACTGCGACGGCGAGGTGCGGTATGACACGGATTCCCTCACGGGAGCCATCGACCGCTTCAACGGCCTTGATTGCGACAGCAAGCGCCTGTGCGTCACCAAGGATGACGTCTCCACCGTTTATCTGGCAATCGCTGAGAACGGTGAAACGCATTTGGACGAGGGCTGGCAGAGCAATCCCCGGCTTGCGGATGACAGCGCCATACAGGAGGCGGCAGAACGGCTAAAGCTCGGTATCGCCGGGCTGGAGCCGTCCGGCCCGACTATGAATTTTGGAGGAATGTAACATGGATCAGAAATGGCTTGCTTTTCTGCGGGAGCAATATCCCGTAGGCTCCCGTATTAAGCTCAGAGAGATGAAAGATCCGTACCATCCCGTGGAGCCGGGAACGATGGGAACCCTGACTGGGATCGACGACATCGGCACGTTCCATTGCCATTGGGACAGCGGAAGTTCCCTCGGACTGGTCATCGGCGAGGACAGCTTCACCGTCCTGCCCCCGGAAACGCACCTGCTGAAGTTGTATATGCCCATGTGGGTAGAGTGCTACGAGCGCAACCGCTGGGGCGATTACGAGAGCGAACCGACGGTGTTGAGCGGTGACGAGGCGGTGCAATATGCGGACAACATTGCCGCGGCGCTGCTGCGGGAGTTTCACCCGGAGGAATCAGAGCGCGGCCTCATGACCTATTACGGCGAGGATGACGGCGTGGACAGCAAGGTCAAGTCCTGCCGTATTACCGCTGAAGTGCGAGACAGAAAGCTCTGGGGTGTGGCGGAGTGTCAGGTGACCGGCAAGTTGACAGATGCAGAGCTTGCCTCTCTAAAGAAATATGTGTCCGGGCAGTGCAGCGACGGTTTCGGCGAAGGCTTTGAGCAGCGAGAGATCAAGGTTGGCGACTGCGAGCTTTTCGCCCATCTTTGGAGCGGCGATGACGGTTGGAGCATCCAAACGGAGCAGGAACGCTTTGCACCGAAGCTGGCGGAGGGACTGCCGGAGCTGTGCTTCTCCACGCTGAAAAGCACCGGGGAGCTCATCTGCATCAAGCGCGGCGAGAACGGCTACTACAAAAGCGATTGGAATACCGACAGCGCGGAGAAAAATCAGGAGCTGGCGGACTACAACAACGAGCGTCTCGGCGTGACCGACGCCCAGCGGCAGGCCATGGAGTGCGGGTCCATGCACGGCTGGAACGTCCCAGACGCTGACCCGAGCGCTTATGAGCAGAATGCGCCGACGATGGGAGGGATGACCCTTGGATAAGATCATGGCCGTCTACATTGCCAAGGCCAACGCGCCTGAAAGCGAGGCGGATGCGATGCTCTCGCTGCCTGCTATGCCCTATGAGCTGTTCGACGCGCTGGACAGGGCGCGGATACAGCAGGGCGATGAGCTGTATTTTCAACTCGAGGAATATCATTCGTTTGAGTATATGGAGCCGTTTATCTCCGACGTGAACAATCTTGTGGAGCTAAACACTTTGTGCCAGAAGCTCTCCGAGCTGAACGATCAGCAGAGCACGGCTTTTGAGGGACTCCTCAAAATGGAGGTTTTCAAGGGAAACGGCCCCATTTCCATCGGGAGGCTCATCGACCTTGCCTGCAGCGCCGATTGCTGCCATGTGGTGGACGAGGCGCTGAACGACTCTCAGCTCGGCAGGTTTTACGCCGAGAACGGCTTTGTGCCGTAGCTGGATCATCTCCCGGACAAGGTGTTTGAACTGCTGGATTTTGAGCGCATCGGGCGAGAACTGCGTCAGGGCGAGTGCGGCGTATTCACAAACGGCGGCTATGTGGTACAGCATAGCGAGCTTGTGGAGGTCTATAAGGACATGACCTTCGCCATGCAGACGCCGGACTATCAGATATTGCTGGAGGATATGCAGGGCAACCGTATTGAGCTACCCCGGCAAAATCTGCCGGATGCGGGTGTATACGCCTGCGTCGACTGCCGAATTCCCCTGCTGATGGCGGCTATCGATGCGGCAGACATTCAGGACGTCAACGCCTTTGCCGAAACGCTCAAAGACATGGGCGACAAGCCCATGCGGAAGTACAAGGCTGTT
>CAZLIJ010000117.1:0-5589 GCA_964559305.1 uncultured Oscillospiraceae bacterium
GCGTAATAGTAATAGTTGGTGGCGGCGGGCTTCAGCGCCGCCTGGATGGAGGGCAGGCCCGGACTGCATATAGCCGTTGGGGTGAGGCCCTTGTTGGCTCTGGTATTGTAGGGATCGGAGGTATCGGCAAACATCTCCGCCGTGGGCGAACCCTCGTGATCCTGATGGGTATAAAGGCTTGTGGAGTCTATGCCCAGCTGCATATTGGCCTTGAGCCGGTTATAGATTACAGAGGCGATCTTTGCCCGTTCATCGTCGTTGGCGGCCTCTTTTTCCACCATGGACGCTATCTTGACAACGCCGGACAACTCATAACCGCTGGCTTTGGCCTGCTGGAGCATTTCCGCCGTCATCCTCTCCCGGAAGTTATCCAAAAACTTGGCTATGGCGCTGGAAGGCTCCATGCCAGTGTAGAACTCATAGGTATCCGGGAAGAGATACCCCTCCAGCCGGGTGGCGTCCCCGGTCTTCATGTCGCCCAGGAAGCTGTATGAGAACTCATAGTTGGCGGCAGCATCCATAAGATCGTCGTAGCTGCACACCTTGTTCTCCTCCAGCGTCTTGAATATCTGCTGCATGGTGTAGCCCTCCGGTATAGTCACCTTGGTCGTGACCATGGCCGTGGAGCCGGTCTGCATTTTCTTCACCAGCGCCCGGTAATCGTAGCTGGTCTTGAGCTCATAGGAGCCCTGATCCAGCTTGGTATCGGCGTGGGAGAAGGAGCAGTAAAGCTTGAAAAGCCATTTATACTCAATGATCCCGTTGTCCTTAAGCTGCTTTGCCACATAGTTTATATCAGCGGTCTTGGTCTTGCTGCCGTCGGACTTGTCGCTGATGGTGAAAGCCTCCTCCGGCAGTGTCACAACAGCGGATTTTTCGGCCTTGTTCAGCGCCAGGACATCCGTAGCCGCCATCCATGCAAGGCAGGCTATGATTATGCTGACGCTCAGTACGAACACAAAATACAGCATACCGCCCAGGCAGCCGCTGCGTCCCTGCCGTTCCCTTCTCACAGGTTCGTAGTTCCGCTCGTCCTGTGGGGTGCTGTGCGTGTCCTCATCGCCGATATGGCGCTCCCGCGGAGCAGTGCTGTTGTCTGCCGAATGCTGGGAGAAAATCTCGTTGAATTTGTCCTGATCGTCTGACATATAAACTCTCCTGTTCTTGTGAGAAAGTGATGTAACAGCCTCGCGCCCCATCGCATATCATATTGTAGACGCCGGGCTTTGCCCGTGCTTCTCAGCCAGAGCGACTGCCGGCCGTCTTGGGCGCCTGACGTTCGGTAAATCAATACATTGGCGCAAAGAAAGGAATATAAATATGTGCTGGGGAAACAATAGCTGCATCTGGATAATCATTGTTCTCATCGTGCTGTTCTGCTGCTGCGGCAACGGCGGCTGGGGCGGCTGCGGCTGCGAGAACAACTGTGGCTGCAACAACAACTGCGGCTGCTGATCGGTTTTTTGGGGAGGGCTCCTTCGGGGGCCCTTTCCTTTATTTTATGACCCGGACTTCGGTGACAACGGCGTCCATCCGCCGGTCATATCTGCCCATGGGCAGGCTTTGACACAAAAGGGCCTCCCGGCAAAGGCCTATGGTATAGAGCCTGTATTTTTCAAGATATCTGTCATAATATCCGGCTCCGTGACCCAGTCTGCCCCGCTTTTCGTCAAAGCACAATCCGGGCACAACGGCCACCGCCCCCGCCGCCGGCTCTGTCTCCGGCCAGCTATCAGGGGGTTCGGGAATCCCATAGGCCCCCGGGACAAGCCCCTCAAGGGTCTTTACGGCGCGAAAAAGCATTTTCCCGCCCGGCAGCGATACAGGCAGCGCCACTGCCCTGCCGTGGGCCAGAGCGTTTTTAATAAGCCCCGCCGTACTTATCTCCCGGCCGGTACCGTAATAGAAAAATATCTCACCGCTGCCGGCATACTCCGGCATGGCTTCAAGCCTTTTCTGTATCTCGCTGTCGCCCGCCGTCAATAGCCCTTCGTCCATGGCCAGCAATTTTGCCTTTATCTCTTTGCGCAGGGCGATCTTCTCATCTCTGACGTTCATCTGTCTTGCATCACCAGTTTATATATCTCAAGATACTTTTCGTCAATATCCCGCTCCCGGCCCTGAGCGTCCCGGCAGGGAATGCGCGTCCAGCCGAAGTGGTCGCAGGCCAGCGACGCGGTGCGCAGGCATTTTTTCAGGTATTCCTCGTCAGTCTCGTGTATGTCGCCCACGGTGTGGGTCTTTTCCTGTCTGCGCTTCATTCTGGCAAGAGACAGCTCCAGATCCACGTCCAGATATATAACGAGATCAGGTCTGGGCAGGCCCATTCTGTTATACTCAAGATCGGCAAGCCAGCGGAAAAACTCCGGCTGCTCGGATTCCGGCAGCTTCGCTCCCTGATGGACGGCGTTGGAGGTGGTATAGCGGTCGGAGAGGATAAGCCCCCCGTTTTCGTATATTCCGCCCCAGTCGCCCCGGAAGGAGGCGAACCTGTCCACCGCGAAAAAGGTGGACGCCGTATAGGCGTTCACATCCTCCGGCTTTGGGCCGAACTCGCCGTTTAGATACATGCGTATGAGAGCGGAGCTTTCCTTCTCATAGCGGGGAAAAACGATGCTGTGATATTTGACGCCCTCGCTGTCCATATGAGAGCAGAGCCTGCGGTAATTGGCGGATTTGCCGCTGCCGTCTATGCCCTCCAGCACCACCAGTCTGCCTTTACTCATGGCCTGTTCCCCTGTTCCGCTGTCCGGCGGCTTTTATCAGAATGCCCGGCAGCTTCGCCATGCGTCCAATACGCTTTGGTTCCTTATAAAGCCTGTAAAGCCACTCCAGTCCGGCTTTCTGCATGCTCTCCGGCGCCCGGTCCACATTGCCGGCAAAAACGTCCAGACAGCCGCCAAGGCCGGTCATAACGCCCACGTCCAGCTTGCCGGCGTTGGCGCGCATCCACAGCTCCTGCTTGGGAGAGCCCAGACACACCATCAGAAAGTCCGGCTTTTTCGCGTTTATATCAGCGATTATATCGCCGTCGTCGTCAAAATATCCGTCGTGGGTGCCGGCTATAACGATTCCCGGGAATCCGGCGGCAATGTTTTCCGCCGCTTTTTCCGCCACGCCCGGCTTTGCCCCGAAAAGATACACGCTGCCGCCGGTCTGGGCAATCTCTGCCATCAGGCCGGAGGCAAAATCTATACCTGGTACCCGCTCCTTCAGCGGGGTGCCGATTATTTTGGCGCTGTAAACCACGCCTATACCGTCGGGCAGCACCATGTCCGCCCCGGTCACGGCCTCCATAAGCTCTGCGTCCTTACCGGCGGCCATTACGATTTCGGGATTGGGGGTCACCACATAGGCGCACCTGTGCTCGCTTATAAATCTCTTGCCGCGCTGCACCGCCTCATCCGCGGTGACATTGTCGAATTCTATACCTAATACGTCTATTTTCATCAGATCTGTCCGAATACCTCTCCGATTTTTTCGTGTATAACCAGGTCGGCTCTGCCGTCATAGGGTGTTTCGCTGAGGTTGACAAGCACCAGCTTATCGCCCCGGTAATAGTTGATAAGTCCCGCCGCGGGATAAACGTTCAGTGAAGTGCCGCCTATGATAAGCACGTCCGCGCCCCGGATAAAATGCACAGCCTCCGATACAACGTCGTCGTTCAGCGGCTCCTCGTACAGCACTATGTCCGGGCGGATTATTCCGCCGCACTGGCACTTTGGCACACCCTGACCGTGGTTCATCTTATCAGCCGGGTAGGGTCTGCCGCAGCGGGAGCAATAGGCCCTCAGTATGCTGCCGTGAAGCTCCAGCACTTTTTTGCTGCCTGCCGCCTGATGGAGCCCGTCAATATTCTGGGTGACAACGGCTTTCAGCTTGCCCTCTTTTTCAAGCTCCGCCAGCCGCAGATGGGCCCGGTTGGGCTTCACCCCGTCTATCACCAGCTTCTCCCGGTGGAATCTATAATACTCCTCGGGATAGGAAGTGAAAAAGCTGTGGCTCAAAATAGTTTCCGGCGGGTATTTCCACTGCTGGTTATAAAGCCCGTCCACACTGCGAAAATCCGGAATACCGCTTTCCGTGGACACGCCCGCGCCGCCGAAAAACACGATGTTGTCGCTGCCCTGTACCCAGTCTTTGAGTTTTTGAATGTTAGCGTCCATATTGTCGCCTCCACAAATATGCAAAAACATATTTAAATATTATACATCAACCCTTACACATTTGGCAAGCATGGGCGTTTATCCCAGCAAAAACCGCTCTATGGCCTCAGCGGCGCCGTCGTGGGCGCAGTCGGCCACTTCCGCTCCCGCCGCCGCCTTTACTTCCGGCTCGGCATTGCCCATGGCCACGCCCAGTCCCGCGGCTTTTATCATTTCAAGATCGTTTTCCGCGTCGCCCACGGTAACACACTCCGCCATGCTTATGCCCAGATGTCCGCACAGCTCCCTCAGCCCCCGGGCTTTGCTCACGCCCACGGCGTTTATCTCCATGGAAAGCGGCGTTATGGTGGTGAAAGTAATGGGCAGATTTTTTATCTTATCATATACCTCATCCTTTGCGTCCTTATCCATAAACATAAAATTGACCTTCTGAGCTGGTCTGGGGTCTTCCATATACATCTGAAAAACATCCTCGGCCTTGGTCATGTACTTCCTGTATGTCTGGGCATAATCGGCAAGCTGGAATTCCCCGGCCCGCTCCGGCGCCCAAGTGGGGCACCATGCCTTGTCACCGATGAAAATGAAGGGCATAAGATCGATTCCGGCGGAGGCGCATATCAGCCACTTCACCGTTTCCGGGTCTATGTCGTTTTCGTACAGGGTTTTGCCGCTGTCAATATCGTTCACCGCCGCGCCGGAGCCGGTGACGGCGTAGCGCATACCCCCCACCTCGTCCATGTACGGCTTTACAAGGCTTATGTTGCGGCCTGTGGAAAACACCACGTGTTTTCCCGCTTTTATGGCTTTTTCCATGGCGGCGACTGTTCTTTGTGACAGCCGTTTTTCCGGCGTCAGCGCGGTGGCGTCCATGTCCAGCGCTATGAGTTTATATTCCATAGATCGTTTTCTCCTTAAAAAAGAGGCCGCTTGGCAGCGGCCCCTGCTGTTTATTATTTCTGCTGTTTATTATCCCTGCGGGTTCATGGTGTAGTTGGGAGCTTCCTTGGTGATATAGATATCATGGGGGTGGCTCTCCTTCAGGCCCGCGCCGGTTATGCGCACGAACTTTGAGTTGGTGCGCAGCTCCTCAATTTCGTGAGCGCCCACATAACCCATGCCTGAGCGCAGACCGCCCATCATCTGGTAAATGGACTCTGAGACCTGTCCCCGATAGGGCACCCGGCCTTCCACGCCCTCCGGCACCAGCTTTTTGTTGTTGGTCTGGAAGTACCTGTCCTTGGAGCCGCACTGCATGGCGCCGATGGAGCCCATGCCGCGGTAGACCTTGAACTGACGGCCCTGGAATATCTCCATCTCGCCGGGGGCTTCCTCGCAGCCGGCCAGCATGGAGCCCATCATGACCACATGAGCGCCCGCGGCGATAGCCTTCACGATGTCGCCGGAATACTTGATGCCGCCGTCG
>CAZLIJ010000118.1:0-5574 GCA_964559305.1 uncultured Oscillospiraceae bacterium
CGTTTAATTTCAGTTGCTAAATTGATGCCCTGCTCATCTTGCTTAGCATGACTTAAAAACAACGTGAGCGAGGTATCCGTTCCCTTATCATCTTCCCGTAACACATTAAATCCAAAACGATATATTTCATGAGATAACATTAATATAAAATATTCTTGATAGTTTTCGGATGGCCAATCATGCGATCGAATAAAATTAATATTATTTAATTAGCACAGAATACTATTGCCAGAAATTAAACGACAGGTTACAATAGTAAAAAAGCTTTGGAGGTGACAGACATGGAGTTTCTTACAGCAAATGTCTGGATAATATGGGCCGTGGTGATAGTCCTGTTTTTGATAGTTGAGGCTGTCACTGTGGGACTTACATCCATATGGTTTGCCGTGGGCGCTCTGGCCGCGCTTGTCGCGTCGCTGTTCAACGCCGCGGTGTGGCTGCAGATAGTCTGCTTCCTTGCCGTGTCCATAATTGCTCTGTTCGCCACAAAGCCGCTGGCCAGAAAATTCAATGCCA
Organism: uncultured Oscillospiraceae bacterium; assembly: GCA_964559305.1. Taxonomy (GTDB): domain Bacteria; phylum Bacillota; class Clostridia; order Oscillospirales; family Oscillospiraceae; genus UBA2922. The sequence goes on from CAZLIJ010000118.1 coordinate 517, forward strand.
GCCATCAGCCCACCAACGCCGATATGACCAACGGCATGGAGGGCGTTGTTACCGAAAGAATAGATAACCTTGCCGGCACCGGCGCGGTCACTCTGGGGGGCAAGGTGTGGACAGCCCGTTCGTCTGACGAGGACGTCACCTTTGAACCGGGCGAAAAGATAATATCCCAACGCATTGAGGGCGTTAAGCTTATTGTATCCGCCGCCATACCCGCGGCAGAAAAACAGGAGGAGAAAGAATGAAAGTTTGGGCCATATTGGTAATAGTCGCGCTGGTCATCCTGATACTGGTGCGCAATATCCGCATCGTGCAGCAGGCCAAGGCCTACGTCGTGGAACGTCTGGGCGCATACAGCGCCACATGGAACGTGGGTCTGCATTTCAAGGTGCCTTTTATCGAAAAAGTCGCCAAGGTCGTCACCCTTAAGGAGCAGGTGGCCGATTTCCCGCCCCAGCCTGTCATTACCAAGGATAACGTCACCATGCAGATAGACACTGTGGTGTACTTCCAGATAACCGACCCCAAGCTTTATGCCTACGGCATCGAGCAGCCAATGAACGCCATTGAAAACCTGACGGCTACCACCCTTAGAAACATCATCGGCGATCTGGAGCTTGACCAGACCCTCACCAGCCGCGATGTCATAAACACCAAAATGCGCGCCATTCTTGACGAGGCCACCGATCCCTGGGGCATCAAGGTCAACCGCGTGGAGCTGAAGAATATTCTGCCCCCCAGAGAGATCCAGGACGCCATGGAAAAGCAGATGAAGGCCGAGCGGGAACGCCGGGAAGCCATACTGCGGGCCGAGGGCGAAAAGCGCGCCGCCATTCTCACAGCCGAGGGCGAAAAGGAATCCGCCATACTGCGGGCCGACGCCAAAAAGCAGCAGCAGATTCTGGAAGCTCAGGGCGAGGCGGAGGCTATCCTCTCAGTGCAGAAGGCCACTGCTGAGAGTATCAGACTTATAAACGAGGCCGCGCCCTCCGAAGCGGTGCTGAAGATCAAGGCGCTGGAGGCCTTCACAGCCTCTGCCAACGGCAAGGCCACCAAGATAATCATTCCCAGTGAGATACAGGGTCTGGCGGGACTGGCCGCTGGCGTAGTTGAAGCCGTAAAGGACGCCGGAGAGCCGGCGGCTGACAAAAGATAAGTATTTTCTATTTTAACGCGGCGGTAATGACCGCCGCGTTATTTTCACGGGAGGACATATATGACGGCGGAAGTTTTTTTGAAAAAACACGGTATGGAGCCGGAGCGGATAGACATTGGTGAGTGCGCCGGCCTGTTTCTTGAGGGTATGGAAGCGGGCCTTGCCGGCGGGCAGGGCGGCCTGCCCATGGCGCCTGCGTACATAAGCTGTGACGACGCGCCGCCCAGGGGCGTGCCAGTGGCAGTGATGGACGCGGGTGGAACAAATTTCCGGCGGGCGCTGGTGGAGTTTACAGATACGGGCTGGGAGGCCCGGGACCTTATGAAGACCTCCATGCCCGGCGTGAATCAAAGCGCCTCGTGGGATGAATTCGTGGCCTTTGCCGCGGATGCGCTGATGCCCATGATGGACAGCGCCCAGCGGATAGGCTTTTGCTTTTCCTATATGGCGGACATCAGTCCCGACTGTGACGGCACGGACCCCCGCTTTACAAAGCAGGTCAGCATCACCGGCTGTCAGGGCAGGCACATATGTGCCGAGCTGTCCCGGGAGCTTGCACGCCGGGGAGTGGGAGGCAAAAAGTTCGTGCTGCTCAATGACACCGCCGCCGTGCTGCTGGGCGTGTCGGCCCTGCTTGACAGGGAAAAGTTCGACGGCTTTATCGGCCTTGTGGCCGGTACCGGCGTGAATACCTGCTGCCCGCTGCCGGAGTACCGGATAGGCAAGCTGGGGCTTTCAGGCGACAATAAGATGCTGGTGAATATGGAATCCGGCTACCTCACCACCCTGCCCCGGGGGGATTTTGACCGGGTGCTGGACGGGAAAAGCGGAGACCCGGGCAAATGCCTTTATGAAAAGATGACCTCCGGCGCGTATCTTGGAAAGCTGACCGCTGAAACCCTTTTTGCCGCAGCCGACGAAGGACTTATATCCCAAAAGATTAAAAACATCCCTGACACCGACAGCTCTGCCGCCGACGACTGGTGCGACGGTCAAGGACTGGAGAATTATACCGACGGCCTGGAGGAAACAGAATTCATCAAGGCTGTCAGCCTGGCGCTTTTCGACAGAGCCGCCAGATGCCTGTGCGCCAATCTTGCCGGGGTGCTGATGCTCACCGGCGCCGGACGGGAAAAACCCGTGTGCATATGCGTGGAAGGCTCGCTTTTCCTGAAAAGCCGGCATTTCCGGTCCTTACTTGAAAAGCACATGGACGAATACGTCAGGGGCGTGATGGGCAGGAAATACGAATTCCACACCACCAAAGAAAATACCCTGCTGGGCGCTGCCGCCGCTGCGCTGACCAACTGAAAAAACGCTCACAGGCTATGCCTGTGAGCGTTTGAGCTTGTCAAAAAAGCCCAAGCGCTTTTTTGACAAGCTCAAACGCCGAGTTTTTTGCGAAAGCGCTATCTCGCGAAAAACTTCGCTCCGCTCACCGTAAACGCTGATATATCAGCGTTTACGGCGGCTATTTATCTGAAATGAGGCGGGCTGCCGCCCCCTCAAACTCCCCCGCGGGCTTTTGTCCGCGGTTACTTTTTTCAGTTCTTTGACAGGCTGAAACGCTCACAGGCTATGCCTGTGAGCGTTTTTTTTATTCTGCCGCCGTGATGACGCTGTCGCTGAGACCCCGAAAAATATAGTGCGAGACCACACACAGCCCGGCGCAGACCATAAGCGCCCCAAAAAATATGACCCAGACCGAGGAGGAAAGACTTTCAAAAAGCTGCCCGTAGACGACCTGACCCACAGGGCTGCCCAGCATTACAAGGCAGGTGAGCAGAGCCATGACCTTGCCTGTAAGGGTGGGGGGCGTGATCTTCTGCACATAGCTTATCATCTCAATGCTGAAGATGGTGGAAAATATCATCATGGCAAAGCAGGCAAACACGATTACAAGATACGCCGCCATGCCGTTCACGGGCAGCAGCAAAACGAGCCCCATGGGCAGCAGCGTGGCCGTACACCAGAAGATCAGCCTCGCCCCACGACTGACGCGGAGCTTTGTGCCGACGACGCCGGAGAGCAGTCCTCCCAGCAGGCCGCCAGCCGCCAGTGCGCCCTCGGCGTAGCCGTACAGCCGGTTACAAAGGTTTTGGGGAAATCCAAGATGCCCTGTGACAACGATGGGCAGACCTACATTGACCAGTGCGGAGAAGACCATGTTAATGACCGCCAGCAGCAGCCCCACCCGCAGTATCTCCGGGCGGGTGCGGCTGACGAAGCGCCAGCTCTCCTTCATGTCACCGATGACCACGGCGAAAATGCCGCCCTGTTTTTGCCTCTTTTCAAAGGGTATATGAATGAATATCTCCATGACGGCGGATAAGAAAAAGCAAATAACACTGATAATCAGAATGGGTTTGACACCGTAGAAGCCAAAAATCACCCCGCCCAAAACGGGCCCCACAACGCCGACGAGGGAGTTCACCGCGTTGATGACGCCGTTGCCAGCCATCAGGTTTTCCGGCGCTGTCAGCACCGGCAGCGACGCCTGAACCGCGGGCTGATACGCCCCTTGAATGCCATAGAGCAGCATCAAAACGGCTATAAGCAGCGGCACCAACGACAGGCGTTCAAAGCTGAATGTGTAAAACAGCATCAGCGCCGAGGTGAAAAAGTCCAGACACACCATGACGTCCCGCTTGTTGACGCGGTCGGCAATTATGCCGCCCACCGGCGCCAGTGCCAGCATGGGCAAAACCGACAGCGCCATCACCGTACCGTACAGCGCCGCGGAGCCGGTTTTATTCAGCAGATACAGCGGCAGGGCGTAGCGCAGGATGTTGTTGCCGAACAGCGAGATGATCTGTCCGACCACCACCATGGTGAAATCTCTTCGAAACAGTTTATTTTTCATTTTGTCCTCCAATTTTAATACCGACCGTCGGTATGTATATGTCCAAAAATAATTGCCTGTTTTCAGGCAGTTATTTTTATTTACCGATTCTTGTTTGCGGCGCGGCAATACCGCTGATAATCGGCCAGCATACCGTCGTCCAGCAAATCAACACCCATATTTTTGAGAAGCTCGTTGAAAAAGCGCACCCGCCTGGCCATGTCGTCAACATCCGCGGTCAGCACCAGCGGGTTGAGCCAGATGTTCGTTAAAAGTAAAATGACTTCCGACAGCTCCTGGGGATAATCGGTTTTTATGGAGCCGTCTTCCAGCCCCTGCTCAATGACAGGCTGAACGTAATGGGGGGAGCTGTCCTCAATGATCTGACGCATTTCCAGCGCCAGCAGCTTTGGATTGTCCAGCATATCAGGAGCCACGGTGTACATTATGTCCCCATCGGAATTGGAAAGGGAAAGTCGGAACATTTTTTTCAGCTTTTCCCGGCCTGTAAGGGTGTTATCGTCCCGTATGGCGGCAAGCTCGGCTATGGTGCGCCGGTTGAATCTTTCGCCCACAGCGTTGAAGATCTCTTCTTTGGACTTAAAATGGTGATATACCGCGCCTTTTGAAAGGCCGCCAAGACCGTTGATTATGTCCTGTATAGAGGTGTTCTCGTAGCCTTTTTCCAGAAACAGCCCCTGTGCCGTGTCCAGAATTTTTTCAACTGTCTGTTCCGGGTATTTGTTCCTTGACACGCTGCATCCCCGCTTTCATACATACCAATGGTATGTAAACAATATAAACCCCATAAGCCGCCATGTCAATGTGATTTTCAAATAATATACCCCATGGTCTGTTTATTTTTCTGGCTTTTAAGTAAGTTTAAGGTGAACGGATTAGACTTTGAGCCATAGAAGGAGGCAGAGACATGGCTAACACAAAATACACCTTCAAACGCTATGAAAAGAAATACCTGCTGACGCCGGAGCAGTATGCCGCGCTCACATCGGAGCTGAAAAAATATATGCGGCCCGATAAATTCCCCAGCAGCACGGTGTGCAGC
>CAZLIJ010000119.1:0-3768 GCA_964559305.1 uncultured Oscillospiraceae bacterium
GGCGGCAACACCCTGATATTTTATCACTGCCAACACACAGGTCAAAACATACCACGCAATCAGTGCCGCAGGGCCTTTTCTATCGTCGATATACTTCCATGCACTCTGAATATCCGGAATCTGCGAGGCTAAAACATTTCCAACTAAGAAAGTAATATTAGCGCCCTTTTTAAATTCTTCTAAGTATTTTGCGACTATCTGATTGCTTTCAGCACTTTTATAGTCCCAGTTTCTGAAGAAAGAACATATTGCAACTGCACAAGGCTCGTCTATATTTTGCAACAAGGACAGATGAAGTTCCTTTGCGGCAAGAAAACAGCTTTCTGTCCTCAGGGGTTTACCTTTCATGTCTATACCCAGCAGATAAGATGCATTTTCCCAAAGAAAATTTGATTTTATGCCGTTACCTTTTGCCTCTCCGATTGTGGGCATACTCATAATAGTTCCATCAATGACAGTTTTCTTCCCTCGCTGCTGCTCTGTCATCAGCGAATGGATATCCAGCAGCTTTCCGTTTTCGTCTATCTCCAGTGCGTAGGATATTTTCGCCGGTGCCCAGCCGGGGCGGGCAATCTTTCCTCGGGCGGCGAGAGCCTCATAATATGAAGTAAGCGCCTGTAATATCACCTCAGCACCTCCCCGCTGTCCGGCGCGGGCACATTTATCACGCCGTTTTTCATCGCTGCTCTGAAAAACATGGGTCTTATGTTCCGGCAGTCGGTATAATCAAGATCGTACAGCATAAAGCCCAGATCTTTTTCCTCGTTTGGGTAGGCGGTTTGTATCTCGCCGCCGCTCCACCCGCGAAAACTTGCCGGAAATTCGCGGCAGCCGAAGCAGGGCTGATGATAGCACTGCCCTTTTTCCAGCCTGCGGCGCATAATATCACAAAATTTGCCCTGATTGTCGCTTTCGGCGGCCTTGTCGGTGAGCTCAAAGTGGGCTTCGATGACATAATGCACGTCCATGAGCACCATGGACGCCCGCTGCTGAATATCCTCCGCCGTTACGATATACGCTTCTCCCCGACCGCTGGTCATAAGGCTTTTTATCTTGCTTGCGCTGATTTTGGAATTGACCTCGTTTCGCCTGATGTTGGTGAATTTGATTGGGCTGAGGACAAAGATCCTGTCCACCTGCCACCGCATACCCGGATGCCAGTAAATGGCCTCCAGCAGCCCTCTGGCGGCAGAGGGCGTCATAACATCGTAGCTGACACGCTCCACCTTCATCTCCGGACGGGTGAAACAGGCGTAATCCCCCCAGACCTCAACTTTCACAGACATCTGCATCACTCCTTTCAAAACTTATATACAAATTGCCAGACCCGAAAGCTCTCCGGTATCCAGCCTGAGCCCAAATTTATTGTCATACTCACTTTCATCTGTCAGTACATATGTGTTTTCCGTGACCTGCCGGACTTTTCCGGCGGCTATCAGTTTCTCCATATGGCTTGGGTACACGCCCACGGCGTATTGTCCGAGCTCGCGCATAAGCTTACGGGACGGGCCGTATTCATATAGCCGGTCAAGCAGCTTCTCATTGTTCTCCTGTTGGATATAAAGGGTATACTCCGAAGTCTCTATAAGCCTGAACTCATTTCCTATGGCTGAAAACTCAAAATCACCGCTTTCGATGCGGGGCATAATTTCTTTAATGTCCCGGGCTTTTTCGTCCTTCAAAATGTAAAAAAGAAAATTGAAATACTCCTTCACCGTGTCCGGAGAGGCATAGTCGGCGTTTTTCCGCAGCGCCCGGCGGGCAGCGGATATATTCTGTTCCAGCATTTTCGGCGGTTTCTGTTCAGTCTCGAACACAATTACCCGGCTGTCCTCAGGGGCTCGCCTGCCCTCCCGATTACAGCGTCCGGCTGCCTGAATGACGCTGTCAAGGCCGGCCTCGGCTCTATACACCGTGGGAAAATCCACATCCACGCCCGCTTCTATAAGGCTTGTGGACACGACTCTGCATTCCCGGCCTTCCTTAAGGCGGCTGCGTATGGCGTCTAAGATCCGGCGCCGGTCATAAGCCGTCATTGTTGTGGACAGATGAAAAGCGTCGCCGCCCAGCATTGTAACGATGCGCTGAGCCTGAGCGCGGCTATTCACCACGCACAAGACCTGTTTTTCACCGCTCAGCCGCTTCGCCAGCTCCTCGTCAGAAAGCTTGCCGGCATACTCATAGGCAACACGCCGGAAATAATCGTAAAGCGCCGCGCTGTCCGGGCACAGCTCTGTTGGTTCTTTGCTCATAAGTTCCATGAAAAGCCTGTTCAGGGAGGGCTGGGTGGCGGTACACAGCACGGCGGAGCAGCCGTAATTCTTCACAAGCTGGGCGATGGCGGCCACGCAGGGCTTGAGATACGGCACCGAGATCATCTGTGCCTCGTCAAATATAATTACGCTGTTGGCAATATTGTGCAGCTTGCGGCAGCGAGAGGTCTTGGAAGCGTACAGCGACTCAAAAAACTGAACCGCCGTAGTGAGGATTATGGGCGCGTCCCAGTTTTCCGCCGCCAGCGCCCGCCTGTCCTTCTTCTCGTCATTCTCGGCATTGTCATAGTCCACATTTGCATAGTGTGCCACCACGTTCTCCTCTCCGAAAATATCCTCAAAAACGCTCTCGGTCTGCTCTATGATGCTGGTATAGGGAATGACGTATATCACCCGCTCAAGACCGTTTTCCACGGCGTGGCGCAGGGCAAAGGCCATGGAGCTGACGGTCTTGCCGCCGCCGGTGGGCACTGTCAGTGAAAAAAGCCCCGGCTTCTTCGCGCCGGCGTCCATACAGCTTTGAAGAATGGCGTTCCGTTTTTCGTTCAGTTCGTTTTTGGCGTTTTTCCAGGGCTCAACGTGCTTTTTCAGCATTTCCCACAGCTCCTGAATCTCCGCATAGCCGCCTCTTCCCAGGTCTCCGTTCATGAATTTTTCCGTATCGAGAAAATCGGCGTCCGTCAGGCAGGAAAACAGCATATGTATAAAAAAGAAGATGTCGGTTTTGTCTCCGCACAATTTTTCCGGCGCTTTCGCTTCCGGGATCTCAAGCTCTTTTTTAAACGCCGAATAGTCCTTTAGCATACCCGTGCCTTTGCGCCTTATCTTTCCGAAAAACGTCGGGTCTTCCGGCGTATCCAGCCTTTTATTGCCCATGTCCGGCAGTCCGCCGTGATGCCCGGCTATGCAAAATGCGGAAAAAATATCTCCGGCGTTCAGTGCCTCGACCGCCCCCGCCGTGGAATGGTCCACGCGGATGCTGTCGCCTTTGATTCGGCGCTGAAACTCCGGAGAATATTTACCTATGTCGTGGAGCATACCGCAGCGGTACGCCTCATCGCCGGCGGCAAACGCCGCGGCGAACTTTCGTGCAAGCTCCGCAGTCTCCCGAAGATGGTCCTGAAGAAGCTGGAACTCGCCAGGCTCTTCCTTCCTGTGAGCATAGTATTCCATAAGCCCGCCTTTCCGCCGCCCTGCCTTTTGGGGCAGCTCCGTGGTTAAGGATATTGTACCGCTGACTGTTGGAAAAACATGTCGAAGCGTGTCGATATATACTGGTAATTAAATTATAATGTCAAATTCTGTAATTGCAAGCAAATTATACAAAAGAGCAAAATGATGTATATGCTATTGCAAAGCGCAGAAATATGTGGTAAATTCTAATTGTAACCTGACATCGAAAATTTATTTGAGATGGAAGATACGGAATAACATGGATACCGGCGGAGCTGTTTTCGGCTGTCCGCGCCGGTGTTTAGTTGGCCGCATCTTTTGA
>CAZLIJ010000119.1:3778-5221 GCA_964559305.1 uncultured Oscillospiraceae bacterium
TCATTTTTTTGCCAAAAGGAGATCAATATGGAAACTCGAGTGGCCACAATTGGTATCATCGTGGAAAACACGGACTCCGTGGAGCCGTTGAACGCTATTCTCCACGACTACGGCAGCTATATCATCGGGCGCATGGGTATACCATACCGCGACCACCGGGTAAATGTAATATGTATTGCCATGGACGCGCCTCAGGACGAAATAAGCGCCATGTCCGGCAAGATAGGCCGCCTGCCCGGCGTAAACGCCAAGACGGCATATTCCAACGTCGTCTTTAAAAATGAGTAAGCGCCGGGTCGGGGCGCTCAGTCCCCTGCAGAAGCTTCTGCTTGTGCTTTTCCCTGTGGCGCTGGCTTTTTTTGCCCTGTGTATAGGGCGGATGGAGGTTGCGCCCATTGACGTTGTACGCTCCTTACTGAACAAATTCGGCGCCGGGTATGAGCTCAGTTCCCAGGTGGAGCAGGTGCTTTGGACTCTGCGTTTTCCCCGCATACTGTTGGCTGTGCTGGTTGGCGCGGGACTTTCCGTCGCCGGCTGCGCGTTTCAAAGTCTTTTTTCAAACCCGCTGGCAACGCCGGACACGCTGGGCGTGGCCTCCGGCGCCAGCTTCGGCGCGGCGCTGGCCATACTGCTGGGGCTGGGGCTTGCGGGCATACAGATAACAGCGCTGTTATTCGGCATGGCCGCCGTGGCGCTTACATATCTCTCCGGCTCGGGTAAAGGGCGCAATGTAAACTCCTATGTGCTGGCCGGTATCATGATAGGCTCGCTTTTCACCGCGCTGGTGTCTCTTGTGAAATATACCGCCGACACGGAATCCCAGCTGCCCTCCATCACTTACTGGCTCATGGGCAGTCTCAGCGGAAAAAGCTATTCCACGCTGGCCATCGGTTCGCCCCTGATAATAGTGGGAGTGCTCATTCTGGCCCTTCTCCGCTGGCGGATGAACCTGCTGCCCCTATCAGACGACGAAGCCCGGGCCTCCGGCGTCAATATCACCGCCCTGAGAACCGTAACGGTTATCTGCGCCACCGGTATTACCGCCTCCTGCGTGTCCATGTGCGGTCAGGTGGGCTGGGTGGGCCTGCTGGTGCCCCATATGTGCCGTATGCGCTTTGGCGACAACCATCTGTCTCTTATCCCCGCGTCAATTTCCGTGGGCGCGTGCTTTATGATAATCGTGGACACCTTTGCCCGCAGCGCCTCGGCTTCCGAAATTCCTGTCTCTATTCTGACCGCAATCGTCGGCGCGCCGTTTTTCATCGTCCTCATGCGCAGGAATGGGGGGTGGCGGCTGTGATATTTTCTGTGGAAAACGGCAGCTTTGCCTATAAGTCCGGCTCCCGGCAGGTATTGAAAAACGTGTCCTTTCAGGCAGGCCCAGGTGAGCTTTTGGCCATTCTGGGGCCAAACGGCGCGGGCAAGACCACACTTCTGCGCTGC
>CAZLIJ010000119.1:5231-5557 GCA_964559305.1 uncultured Oscillospiraceae bacterium
GCGCCATGGGCTTTCTCAAATGGTCGGAGGGCAAAAGCAGTCTGAACGGCAGGGATATAAACGCCATCCCCCACCGGGAGCTGTGGAGCTCCATAGCCTACGTTCCCCAGGCCAGAGGCGTGGTGTCTCCCTACACCGCTGAGGAGATGATACTTCTGGGCCGCAGCAGCCGCTTCGGCATATTTTCTCAGCCCACCGGGCCGGACTTCGCTCTGGCCGAAAGTCTTATGGACAGACTGGGCATTCTCTCCTTAAAGACCCGCCGCTGCTCCGAGCTTTCCGGCGGCGAGCTGCAGATGGTGCTCATTGCCCGGGCACTGGCAGCG
>CAZLIJ010000120.1:0-5499 GCA_964559305.1 uncultured Oscillospiraceae bacterium
CTTCTGGCACAAGGGTGCTGACCCCTGCCTGTGGGTCAGTGCGGCTGTGCTCAGACTGGCAATGCCGCCGGAGAAGCGGCGCTCTCCGGTGAAGCAGCGCTGCAACCCGCTGGTGGAAGCGCTGCTATACCATCCGAATGTTGACGCTCAGGTGTCAAAATACCGGCTGGATCACACAAAATATTATATTTTTGACGATGGAATATTGATATCCGGCGGCATAAACATTGAAGAAAAAGAAGTGGTATCGGATATTACAGGCGCAAAATATCACGATTTCATGTTTGCCGCCCGCTCCAGTGAGGATGTGGCGCTCTTTAAGCGGCGGCTGTCCCGCACAGCCGAATCCGGACCCGCAGAGGCCATGGATTATATATGCAACAGCAGGGTGGACGGAAAATATGTCCGCGGGATACTTTACGGTTATCTGGAGTTCATAGCCGGAGCAAGCAAGACGCTGTGCGTTATGATGCCGTATATCGGTGAACGCAGCATGGAACGTGCGCTTCTTGCGGCCTCTCTCAGGGGAACAGATGTAACGCTCATTATCCCAAGCCGCTCAAATTTTCAGCAGGAATATAATATGCTCTCGGCAAAGCGCCTGTATGAGCGCAGCGGCGGCAGAATTAAAATTTATATTACGACTCTCATGTGCCATTCGAAACTTATGATCGCGGATTCCCGGCGGGCAACGCTGGGCTCCGCCAATCTGAACAGGGACGGCACCTCCCGGGGCTGCCAGTTAAACTGCGTCTGTACTGATCCGGCTTTTGTCGCAGCGGTTCAAACTGATTTTGATGAGAATCTGGCCGGTGCCACACTTTGCCGGAGCTTTGATTACAGGCCGGTCAAGGCCTTTCTGGAAGGCATATACGCCGGCTGACACCACAAAGTAAGCCCTCCGGGTGCAAACCCGGAGGGCTTTATTCTTACTGTATATCGTAAGTTAAGATCAGCGTGCCGTCTTTGACGGAGATCTCCGCCGGACTGCCGGTGAAGGAATTGCTGACTCCGATAGGGAAGTCGGAGCTGAGGGTGTAGTCGTGAAGGGGATATTTAAGTCCCTTCAAGGTCACGCCCAAAGCCTGACCGTCAAGACAGAAAACAGAAATATTGCCATCGGGACGGGCGGGAAGGCAAAGAGTCTCGTTGTGGATGACAGTGTATAACACCCCGTCGCCGTACATGGCGCCCCGGGCGCCGTTTTTCACAAGGAACAGCAGGCATTGAAGATTGGCAATGGTGTGGTCGGGGCGTTTGCCGCCGGTGCCGCCGTATATCTCAAAGCGTGTGTAGCCCTTTTCAAGACCTATGCGCATGGCGTGGAGAGTGTCGGTGTCGTCCTTTTCCACGGGCATTTTCACGATGCTGGGAAAGTCCGGGGCGCGCCCAGCGAGTCAAAGTCGCCCACCACAAGATCCGGCGTGACCTTTTCGGCCAGGCAGTATTTATAACCGGCGTCGGCAGCGATGACATAGTCGCCCGGGCCGGGCGTTTTCACAAAGCCGAAAAAATCCCCGGCTCCCACAATATGGCAGCTGCCTTTCATGCCGTTTCCTCCGAAAAAATGATTATAACAGTATACCACAATACGGCAAAAAAACAACAGCGCCTTATCGGCGCCGCTGTTTTTGAAGAAAAACGGAATTATGGAATTACGATCACATGCGCCCCATGTTGATGCCTTTTACAAGCATCAGAAGCCCCAGAGCCGCCACAAATACGGCGCTGATCTTCACCATCCACTTGGAATATTTCACCGGGATGAACGCGCCCACGGACCCGAAAATGAACATCAGCGGCACCGTGCCCAAACACCACACCAGCATGGAAAGGGAACCTGTCAGCGCGCTGCCGGTGCCCATGGAGTACACCCACATGGCGTAGGTGGCGCCGCAGGGCATAACACCGGTGAGCAGCCCTATTATCAGCGGCCTGCCCACCCAGCGGCGCCGGGCTTTTTTCGGCAGCTCGCAGGCTCCGGGCAGCTGGGGAGACAGGGCCCGCAGCCCGGGAATCACGCCCCACATATTCAACCCCAGCAGCAGTACCACCGCGCCGGCCATGGTGAACAAAATGCTTTTGAATGTCATGGTGTATGTAATGACGGCGCCTATCCCGCCGAACACCGCGCCAGTTACTATGCAGGTGAGTACACGCCCGCCGTTGTAGGCCAGCGCGGCCTTCAGGCCCCGGCGCTTCCTGCCCTTGGCGTCGGCGATGGAGGCGTCGGTGGTCTGGGACAGCATTATGCCACCGCACATGCCGATGCAGTGGGTGCTGGTGAGAAGACCAATGACAAAAATGAAGCCCAGCGTGGCTCCCGCCTCCGCCTTTGGAACGGATACCAGATTTACGTCTTTGAAAAGGAAAAACAGCCCTACCATGGCCAGCAGACATATTATGTCAACTGCCATGCCGGTCACGCCCCCGTCTCCGGCGGGGTAGCCTGATTTTTCCAGAACGGCCCTGATTTCCTTGGGGCTTGTTATATCCGGGTCGTAGGAGACGGTAACGCGGTTTTTCCAGTAGCTGGCGCCGGCGTTCACAACTCCTCTGGTCTGGGTCAGCGCGTTGGACACTATATCCTCGCATTGGCGGCATATCATGCCCTGCACTTTGGTTTCGTAGGTCTCAGTCCGCATTTTTTCTTTCCTCCGCTTTCTTAAGTCTGAGCGAGTGCATAAGAACACCCGTGGACGATATGGTCATAGCCGCCGCCGCGATGGAGGGGTTGATTATCCCCAGAGCGGCTGTGGGAATGCACACGGCGTTGTAGAACAGCGCCCACAGCAGATTTTGCCTGATGGTTTGCATGGTGGCTTTTGAAAGGCGAAGTGCCAGCGGAACCTTTTCCGCGTCCCCGCCCATCAGCATCACGTCTGCGGAATCAATGGCCACGTCGGTGCCGTTGCCCATGGCCATTGCGGTGCCGGCGGTGGCCAGAGCCGGGGCGTCGTTGATACCGTCGCCCACCATTACCACGTTTCTGCCCTTTTGCATCAGGGCTCTTACGGCGTCGGCCTTTCTCTCGGGCAGTACTTCGGACAGCACATTTTCTATGCCAGCCGAATCGGCTATGGCTTTTGCGGTGCGCCGGTTGTCGCCGGTTAGCATCCACACCTCAAGGCCCATGTCCTTCAGCTCTTTCACTGCCGCGGCAGCGCCGGATTTCAGGGTGTCGGCCACGCCCATAACGCCCAGCAGTTTTCCCCCGGCGGCGACGCACACCTCCGTTTTTGCCTCATCGCGCAGATCGGGCAGACGGTCAAGAGGCGTCAGGTCTATCCCGGCTTCCGTCAGCATCCTGCGGCTGCCGCAGATGACCTCCCGGCCGGCCACGCTGCCCGCTACCCCCATTCCGATGACGGAGCGGAAGTTTTTCACAGCGGGGGGCAGGGCGGAGGGCCAGCGATAGGCCGCGTAAGACGACACCGCGCCGGCTACGGGATGCTCGGACAGATGCTCCACGCCGGCCGCCAGAATGATCATATCCTCCGCCGGGCCGGAAACAGCGTACACGTCTGTCACCTCCGGCCTGCCGCGGGTGAGGGTGCCGGTCTTGTCGAATACTATCGTGTCGGCCTTGCAGGCGTTTTCAAGCTGCTCCCCGCCCCGGAACAGAACGCCCAGCTCCGCCGCCCGCCCGGAACCCACCATGATGCCGGTAGGCGTGGCCAGACCCAGCGCGCAGGGACAGGCGATGACCAGCACGTCGCAGCAGGCGATCATGGCTTTTTCAAAATCGCCGCCGGTGACGGGCCAGTACCATATGCAAAATACCGCTCCGGCGACCACAACCACTGCCGGAACAAACCAGGCGGCTATTCTGTCGGCCACCCGCTGTATGGGCGCTTTGGAGATTTGCGCCCGCTGAACGATTTCTATTATCCGCTGGAGCGTTGAGTCCTTTCCGAGGGCCGCGGCGGATATTTTTGCGCTGCCGGCCCGGTTGAGGGTGCCGCCGCACACGGCGTCGCCCACAGCTTTGTCAACGGGCATACTTTCGCCTGTGAGCATGGATTCATCAACGGCGCAGGCTCCTTCAATTATTATTCCGTCCACGGGTATGCGCTCGCCGGGACGGATAATGACCACGTCGTGCTCGGTTATCTCGTCGATATCCAGCTCCTTTTCCTCGCCGCCGCGCTCCACCAGCACGGTTTTCGGCTGCAGGCGCATCAGGCGGCGTATGGCGCCGGAGGTCTCGCTGCGGGCAAGGGTCTCCAGGTATTTTCCAAAGAGGATCAGGCACATCAGCACACATTCGGAAAGATAATAGAGCTGGATGTCAATACTCACAGTAAAGGTGACGTATACACTGTAAGCGTAGATGATGGTGGTTGACAGAGCCACAAGAAAATCCATGCTCAGGCTTTTGCCCCTGACTGATCTGACGGCGCCACGGTAAAAATACATACCCGGGCCGAACTGCACAGCGGTGGCCAGTACAAACTGTATCTTCGGCTGCAGATCCCACACCAGGGGCATTGTGAACAGCACCGCAAGGCACAGCGTCCGCAGCAGGGAAAGCCGGCGGACGCCCTCCCGGTCCTCGTCGCCGCCCCTCAGCTCGCCCAGCTCCGCCCACACCCCCGCGTCCCGGCAGGCGGCCAGCAGCTTTTTGCTGTCGGCGCCCACAGGCCACATCGAAACGGTAATTATGCCTTTTTCAGTGTCGGCGGATACGTCCTTCACGCCGAATACGTCCCGCAGAGCGGCTTGGGCGGCACCGGCGGAGGCCTCGCCCATGCCGCGGCATATAAGCTCCGCTTCCTCCACCGGTACGCCGTAGCCCGCCTTTTTTATCCTGCGGGCCAGCTCATCAAGGGAAAGCTTTGTCTCGTCGCAGCAGACGACGGCGCAGCCGGCGGCGTAGTTCACAGCGGCGGAGCTTACGCCGGGCGCGGCGTTCAAGGCCGCGTCCAGACGGGCCACACAGGCGGCGCAGTCGATATCCGATACTTTTATGGTTATTTCGGTCATGGCGTCACAGCGCTTCGGCGCACAGCCCGTCAGGCCGCAAGGCTGCCGGCCTTGAACTCCTTTTTGATGCGCAGATACTGCCTGAGGGCGATCACCGTTCCCGGCAGGGACAGCACAGGAACTTCAAAGAGGAATATCCAGCTGGTGGTGTCTATGCCCTGATAGTACACGCCGTTGTATGTGACGCCCCTGATAAGCTCAAAATAGGAAAAATTCCACACGCCCCACAGGCCGGCGGCCGAACCGCACAGATGAAGTATCAGAAACGAGGCCGAGGTAAATACGCCTGCCACGGCGCAGACCATGCAGGCGGAAAAACGGCGGTTTTTCACAAGGAAGATCGTGACCACGGGAAAAACGTAAACTGTGAGGTTCAGCGCCCATAGGGAAAGAGGTATGCTGTAAGTCCATTTGTAGGCCTGACGGATGTGGTCGCCGTCGTGCATCAGCACCGCCGCCAGCATAAATATGGCGCAGATCATCAGCGTTTTGGCGGTCTTGTCATCAAGTCTG
>CAZLIJ010000121.1:0-5471 GCA_964559305.1 uncultured Oscillospiraceae bacterium
GTCCACATCGCCGTAGCTGTCGCCCTCGGCGGCCACGGTTTTCAGCACATCGGCGTACCAGGACTCCGCCAGACGGAAGTTAATAAAGCCCGGGCCGGCCACCTCCACAGAGGAAAACCAGCTTCCGGAAAGGTCCATATTCGCCACAAGAGTCTCGGCGATCTTGCGGGGAGGGGCGTGAAATACCCGGGCTCCCGTCATGGCGTGGTTTGCGGCAAAATCGCCGTTTGCCGTGTCCTTGGGTATCTCCACCGTGCCGGAAAGCTCGCCCTGCGCCAGCTCTCCCTTTGCCGCCGCCGCGGCGCAGGCCGTTTTAAGCAGCCCGTCTATCCTGTCTTTGGCTTCCTGAATTAAGTTCATATCGTTTGTCTCTCCTGTTCGCGGACGTTAATCCTGAATTGGTTGCGGCCAAACACCGCGTGGTCCATGTCCACCACATAGTCTATTTCCATATTCCCGCCGTGCTCGTCGAAGTTGGCGTGTATCTTGCGGGTATCCACGCCCAGCGTGGCCATGCCGTAGGGGGTATCGTACAAAAAGGCGTTGCGCTCCCCTTCGCGAAAAACCGTGGAGCTGGTCAGGCTGCCTTTTCGGCTTAAAATGACCTCCAGCGGCGATATGGACAGTCTGGTCTGGGTGCCCTCCATGCCGGTAAGCTCGCTTTCGGAGTAAAACACCTCGCCCCGTCCGTTGGAGAAAATATACTTTCCGTCGGTGACAAGCTCGATGGAATCCCCGTCCTTGTCGCCATAATTCTGGGTTCCGACTATTTTGATAACCACATCTTTCATATGTTCACCTCACAGGGGCAGGCGGGACGAAATCCACAAGCCCGCTTATGTCTCTGCCCAGAAAGAGTTTGCCCAGCAGTTCAAATTCCCGGGCGCTGCCGCTGGTATAATAGCTGTCCTCGCCGGGGTTTTGGGCGGCCAGCGCGTTTTCTTGAATATAAGCGGCCATCTCTGCCGCGGCGGTCTGAGAGGCGCTTATAAAATCCACCTCCGGGCCGAAAAATTTTCGCAGCGCGGCGCCGATGAGCCCGTAATGGGTGCAGCCCAGCAGCACGGCCTGAACGCCCCGGGCCTTCATGGGGGCAAGGTGTTCTTCTATCGCGGCCATCACTTCTTCGTCCTCCGGGGAATAGCGGCCCTGCTCGATAAGGGGCACAAACTTTGGGCAGCCGGCGGCAATGACGCCCATATCCGGTCTCAGGGCATTTATCTCCCGCTGGTAAGCGCCGCTATTAATGCTGGTGGCTGTGGCGATAACGCCAACGGTCTTATATTGTCCGCCGCACAGCGCCTTCACCCCGGGCTTTAATACCCCGCACACGGGCAGCGCGCAGGCGGCCAGAATATCGTCCGCCGTGGAGGATATGGTGCCGCAGGCGGCTATGACGGCCTTGACGCCCCGGGATCGGACAAAGTCCAGATTTTGCTGTGCGATTATTTTAATTTCGCTCACGGGTCTGACTCCGTAGGGCATACGTCCCGTGTCGCCGAAATAAACGATGCTTTCACGCGGCATCAGCTTTTTGAATTCCGCCGCAGCCGTCAGGCCGCCCAGTCCGGAATCGAAGATGCCGACAGGTCTGTTATCCATAAAAAACTCCTCTGATATTTCCAATGACATAATTTATTATAATATGCCAAAACCGCGCTGATTACAAGGGCAAAAATTGTGTGGAAACCGGGCGTGTATTCTGCTATAATATATGTGGGTCGATTTGAACCCAGTATTGGGCCGTTTCAGACCCTATCATTTTCGGTAAGGAGGCGGTTTCATTGAACATTGAACTTACCGACAAAGAATTCCGCAGGCTGCTGGATCTTGTTTACGTTGGCAACTGGATACTAAATTCCACCCGGGGCGGCGACCGCTTCGAGGATTACGATATTGTGCAGGAAAAGCTTTTCGCCCTGTGCTCCAACAACGGGATGCAGTCCCTTATCCAGAGCTGGCACGGCAGGGCTTACCCCTCCAGAGCTTATGAGGAGGGCGGCATTCACGACGCTATCGCGGACTATGAAGACGCCGTCTTCTTTGATATACTGGCGGAGGAGCTTTCCCGCCGGGATATGAGCGCCGAGGGCGCGGATCAGGACGACATGAGCGACCTTAACAAACGCATGGATGAATATATGTCCGAATTTGAAAAAAACGGCGTAGATAATCTTACTATCGAGGTGTAACATGAATTCCATTACTTTCGACAGCCCCATCGGTATGCTAACGCTCATCGGCACAAACAGCGCTCTCACATCCATATGCTTCAACGGCGCGGGCAATTCCTTCAATCCCTGCCCGCTTCTGCTGCGCACTATTACGGAGCTGCGGGAATACTTTGCCGGAACCAGAAAAGAATTCGACATTCCCCTGGCGCCTGAGGGCACCGACTTCCAGAAAAAAGTCTGGGAGGAGCTTCAAAACATCCCCTACGGCCAGACCCGTTCCTATGGCGACGTGGCCAAAGCCGTAGACAGTCCCAGAGCGGCCCGGGCCGTGGGCACGGCCAACAACCGCAATCCCATTCCCATCCTCATCCCCTGCCACAGAGTTATCGGCGCCGACGGGGACATGACCGGATACGGCGGCGGCCTTGACAAAAAAGAATTTCTTTTGAAGCTGGAACAGGAACACAAGTGAATAGAAACGGGCTCCGCGTTTAAAACTAAACGCGGAGTTTTTTATTTGGGAGGCCTTTTGGAAAATGACAAACGACGAATACAAAAAATACGCCGACAGGCACGCGCCCCGCTCAAAGCTTTTGCCGGATATTGGCCGGGCCTTTCTTGTGGGTGGGCTTATCTGCTGTCTGGGACAGTTTTTTGCCTATCTTTACGGCACAGCCGGTCTGCCGGAGGACGAGGCCGTAACCGCGGCCTCCATGAGCCTTGTATTTCTCAGCGCGCTTTTGACGGGTCTGGGCGTGTTCGACAATATTGCCAAATTCGCCGGCGCCGGCACTCTGGTGCCTATCACGGGCTTTGCCAACGCCGTGGTATCTCCCGCCCTTGAATTCAAGACCGAGGGCTTTGTCACCGGCACCGCGGCAAAAATGTTCGTCATCGCGGGGCCTGTCATCGTGTTCGGCATAAGCGCCAGCGTGGTGTACGGCCTTATTCTGGCTCTGCTGATGTGATTTTCAGCCCTCGCTTCGCGTCAGCATACGCACGGCGCAGTTCACAAATTTTTTCACCGCCGGCGGGGATTTTTTCAGGGAGTGCATGGCGATGCCCATGGTTATCTTCTCCGGCGGATACACAGGTATCTTCACCACATTGCACTGCCAGTTGAGGGTGATGAGCTCGTTCATAACGCTCATGCCCATGCCCTGCTCTATCATGGCCAGCGCCGCGAAATCCTCCAGCGTGGTATAGATTATATTGGGGGTTATATTGTTGCGCTCCATCATGTCCGCCACGTCCGCGTCCCGGCCCAGCGCGGGCATGATGAATTTTTCGTCCACACAGGCGCTCAGGGGATATATGGAATCCCCGGCCCGTGGATGATCCGGCGGCAGCACGGCCAGCATCCTGTCCTCCCGCAGGGGTATCCATTCATATTCCATGGGCTCTTTATATGTGGTGAAGGCTACGTCGATGCGCTTTTCCTCCAGCCAGCCGTCTATCTCCTGGCGGATGCCCTCCATAAGCATTATATTTATGTGCGGATATTCTGTTTTGAATTCCTTTATTACCTCCGGCAGCCAGTGGGTGGCGATGCTGGAATAGGCGCCTATGGTCACGCTGCCCACCGATATGCCGTTTATATCCGCCGCGGTCTGGCGCATACGTTCTTCCTGATTGAGCACATCCCTTATGGCCGGCAGCATCAGCCGGCCGTTTTCCGTCAGCCGCACGCCCTTTTTATCTCTCAAAAGCAGCGCGAAGCCCAGATCGCCCTCCAGCGCGTTGACAAGCTGGCTCACTCCCGACGGGCTGTAACCCAGTATTTCCGCCGCCCGGGTGAAGCTGCCGCTGTCAGCCGCCGTGACGAATGCCCTGCATCTCGACGTCTCCATTTTTCTCCTCCGTATCTTAAGTATTACTTAAAACAAAGTTAATTATCTGCCGCTTTACTTAATTATAAAGGCATTATATACTAAGCTCGCAAGGCAGACAAGAGAGCAGATAAAAAACTTTAATTTATATTAGGAGGACGAAAAAATGAAACACATCAATTCTATTCTTCTGGCTATCAGCGTACTTATGGTTGCGGTTTGCAGCTACCTGTTCGGCACCAGCGACGACGTGGTACTGGCCGGCGCGGCTCTGGCCTTTGCGGGGCTTTCCGTGTGGCAGGTAAACGTTCTGACCGCCCCCGCGGACAAAACCGGCGACGAAGCTGAGATCACCGGCGAATACGAGGATCTGCGGAAGATCGCCTGATATTTCCCGCACTTCAGAGTACCGCTGAAGTGAAAGCATAAACCGCCTTTTCCCCCAGCCCCGGCAGCAAGCACCCCCGCGCCGATAGTGATCGGCGCGGGGGTGCTTGTTTCAGTATTGCAGCAGGGGCGCGGAGCCGTCGTCAGTGCATTTCTCGATGGAGCGTATCTCGCAGGTGTAGCTGTAATCGTCGCTGACGACCACCTTCACCCTGTCCCCCGCCTTCTTGCCCAGCACAGACCGGCCAAAGGGGGATTCCTTGCTGATAAAGCCCTTCATGGGGTCGGTGCGCACAGTGGTGACAATTTGTATCACCTGCTCCTCATCGTCCTCGATCATATATACCCGCACCTTGTCGAAAAGCCCCACCACGCCGTCCGACGTATTCCCGGAGATGACGCGGGCGGTTTTTATCATGCCCTCAAGGTAGCGTATGCGGCCCTTGTTGCGGTTGAGCGCCTGCTTGGCGGCTTTATACTCGTAATTCTCGCTCAGGTCGCCGAAGGCGCGGGTGCGCTTGACCTCCTCGATAAGCTCCGGCATCTGGTTGAGCCGCCGGTCGTCCAGCTCCTCCCGCATCTTTTTTATGTCCAGCGCAGTCAATTCGTCGTTCAAAAAATAACGCCTCTTTCAATCCGTGATAGGTATATTATAACGCAAAAACACCGGAAAGGCAAAAGCCCTTCCGGTGTTTTCAATGTTAATTTCGCTTTCAGACCAGCTCGATAACGGCGGTCTCAGCGGCGTCGCCGCGGCGAACACCGGTGCGGGTGACGCGGGTGTAACCGCCGGCACGGTCGGCATACTTGGGAGCCACCGTATCGAACAGCTTCTTTGCCACATCCTCGCGGGTGATGAAGGACAGCGCCTGACGATAGGCTGCCATGTCCTTTTTCTTGCCGAGGCTTATCATTTTCTCAGCCATAGGCGCGATCTCTTTGGCACGGGTATAAGTGGTCTCCATACGGCCGGTATCCAGAAAATCTGTTACCTGCTGGCGGAGCATAGCCATGCGCTGATCGGTGGTCTTGCCGAGTTTTCTTGTTCCGGGCATATCGTTTCCTCCTTCTTCAGAGCATT
>CAZLIJ010000122.1:0-5440 GCA_964559305.1 uncultured Oscillospiraceae bacterium
CTGTCCGCGGGACTGTGCGAATACAGCAAGGCGGAGCTGACACAAGCGGTGGCAAATTGTGGAATTTGTGCGGAAATTCGGGGAGAAACGCTGGGAATTGACGAATTTGCACAAATTTCAGATGCCGTTTACCGGCTTCGGCCCTCGGATTTGTAGGTAAAATCAATTGTTATAAATGTCGTAATATGATAACCTTTTATTAGGCTATTGGAAAATATTTCATATGGAGGAAGGACATAATGGAACTGACCAATAACTCACGCATTCTCGAATGGATCGACGAGGTATCCTCGATGACACGGCCGGAAAAGATCGTATGGATCGACGGGAGCGAGGAGCAGCTGGATGAGCTGCGCCGGCAGGCTGTGGACGAAGGGATACTGATAAAGCTCAACGATGAAAAGCTCCCGGGCTGCTATCTCCACCGCACCGACGTAAACGACGTGGCCAGAGTGGAGGACCGCACCCTCATCTGCTGCGAAAATGAAGAGGACGCCGGCCCCACAAACCACTGGATGGCGCCGGACAAAATGCGGGAAAAGCTTTTCGTAAAAGGCGGCATATGCGACGGCGCGATGACCGGACGCACCATGTATGTCATACCCTATTCCATGAGCGTGGTGGGTTCGCCCTTTGCCAAATACGGCATTGAGCTTTCCGACTCCATATATGTGGTTTTGAACATGGCCATAATGACCCGCGTGGGCAAAATGGTTCTGGACGCCATAGGAGAAAAGGGAGACTTTATCAGGGGTATCCACTGCCAGTGCGATCTTAACAAGGATGATAAATACATAGTCCAGTTTCCGGAGACCGACGAGATCGTTTCCGTCAACTCCAACTACGGCGGCAATGTGCTTCAGGGCAAAAAATGCTTTGCTCTGCGCATAGCTTCAAACCTTGGCCGCAGAGAGGGCTGGATGGCCGAGCATATGCTTATTCTGGGCATGGAAAGCCCGGAGGGCGAGACCCATTATGTCTGCGCCGCGTTTCCTTCCGCCTGCGGCAAGACGAATCTGGCAATGCTCATCCCGCCCGAGATCTACCGCAAAAAGGGCTGGAAGGTCTGGACTGTTGGCGACGATATCGCCTGGCTGCGTGTGGGCAGCGACGGCAGACTGTGGGCCGTCAACCCCGAAAACGGATTTTTCGGCGTGGCTCCCGGCACCAACGAGCATTCCAACTTCAACGCGCTGGCCTCCACAAAGAAGGGCACCATTTTCACAAATGTGGCTCTTGACCCCCGGGACAACACCGTGTGGTGGGAGGGCATGACCAAGACCCCGCCCGAGCATCTCATCGACTGGCAGGGCAGACCCTGGACGCCCGACGCCGGTTATCCCGCGGCCTACCCCAACTCACGCTTCACCGCGCCGGCCAAAAACTGCCCCTGTGTATCGCCGGAATTCGATAATCCCCAGGGCGTGCCCATCGACGCCATCATCTTCGGCGGCAGACGGGCAAAGACCGCGCCGCTGGTGTACCAGTCCAGAGACTGGGATCACGGCGTGTTCGTAGGCTCCGTAATGGCCAGCGAAAAGACCGCCGCCGCGGCGGGCAAAGTGGGCGAGCTTCGCCGGGACCCCATGGCCATGATACCCTTCTGCGGCTACAATATGGCCGACTACTGGCAGCACTGGCTGGATATGGGCAAGCTCATTCCCAATCCCCCGAAAATCTTCAACGTCAACTGGTTCCGCACCGATGAAAACGGACGGTTCGTCTGGCCGGGCTTTGGGGATAATATGCGGGTGCTGATGTGGATACTTGCCCGCTGCCGCGGCGAAGCCGAGGCTGTGGAAACCCCCATCGGCTACGAGCCCCGTCCAGAGGACATCGACGTCACCGGCCTTGAGGGCGTGGACGCGGAGACCGTGCGTTCACTCCTGTATGTGGACGACGAGCTGTGGCATGAAGACTGCGAAAACGTAAAGGAATTTTACGCGAAATTCAACGGCAGAGTGCCCCAGAAGCTCCTTGAGGAGCTTGAAAAGCTGGAGAGCTCACTTAAACAGTTAAGCAACAGTCCGGCCTGACAGGTCAAACAGACTTCCGGGCCGGTTCGCAAAATATTTTTGGAAAGGACTAATAACATGAGCAAAAAATACGTGTATCTTTTTTCCGAAGGCAATGCGAACATGCGTGAACTTCTGGGCGGCAAGGGCGCAAACCTTGCCGAGATGACCAACATAGGTCTCCCTGTACCCCAGGGCTTCACCATTACCACGGAAGCCTGCACCCGTTACTATGACGATGGCCGTCAGCTTTCCCCCGATATTCAGGACGAGATATTGAAATATGTTGACAAGCTCCAGAAGATGACCGGCAAAAAGTTCGGTGATCCGGAAAATCCGCTGCTTGTCTCCGTGCGCTCCGGCGCCCGCGCCTCCATGCCCGGCATGATGGACACCATCCTCAACCTGGGCCTTAATGACGAGGTGGCAGAGAGCCTTGTGCGCATGACCAACAACCCCCGCTTCGTTTACGACGCTTACCGCCGCTTCATCCAGATGTTCTCCGACGTTGTCATGGAGCTCCCCAGAGACAAGTTTGAAGAGTATCTGACCATGATGAAGGAGGATCGGGGCGTGCAGCTGGATTCCCAGCTGGGCGCCTACGACCTGAAGGAGCTGGTAGCCACCTTCAAGGCATACTATAAAGAGCGCATGGGCGTGGACTTTCCCACAGACCCCGTGGAGCAGCTCATGGCCTCCATCAAGGCCGTGTTCCGCTCCTGGGATAACCCCCGTGCCAACGTGTACCGCCGCATGAACGACATCCCCTATTCCTGGGGCACCGCCGTCAACGTGCAGTGCATGGTCTTCGGCAACATGGGCGACGATTCCGGCACAGGCGTTGCCTTTACCCGTGACCCCGCCACCGGCGAAAAGAAGCTCTACGGCGAATTTCTGATGAACGCCCAGGGCGAGGACGTGGTGGCAGGCATCCGCACACCCCAGACCATCGACCAGCTCAAGGAGACAAACGAGGCGGCTTACAACGAGTTTGTCAAGATCGCCGAGTCCCTTGAAAACCACTATAAAGATATGCAGGACATGGAGTTCACCATCGAGCGCGGCAAGCTCTATATGCTCCAGACCAGAAACGGCAAGCGCACCCCCCAGGCCGCCATCCGCGTGGCTGTTGACATGGTCAACGAGGGGCTTTGCACCAAGCAGGAGGCAATTTTGAAGATCGAGCCCCGCTCTCTGGACGCGCTGCTCCATCCCGGCTTTGACAAGAAGGCGCTGGCCGCGGCAAAGCCCGTGGCAAACGGCCTGCCCGCATCCCCCGGCGCTGCCTGCGGCGCGGTGTATTTCACCGCCGAGGACGCTGAGGAGCATTCCAAGGACGGCCCCGTGCTGCTGGTGAGAGCTGAGACCTCCCCCGAGGACATCAACGGTATGCGCGTTTCCCAGGGCATACTCACCGCCCGTGGCGGACGTACCTCCCACGCGGCCGTTGTGGCCCGCGGCATGGGCACCTGCTGTGTGGCCGGCTGCGGCGCGCTGTATATCGACGAGGCCAAGGGCGTGATGAAGGTGGACGGCAACGTGGTCAAGGAAGGCGACTATATGTCCATCGACGGCGTCACCGGCAACGTATATCTGGGCAAGCTGCCCACGGTTGACGCTGAGGTGGCCGGCGAGTTCGCCACGGTCATGTCCTGGGCGGACGAGTTCCGCGATCTGGGTGTGCGCACCAACGCCGACACGCCCCACGACGCCGAGACCGCTGTTAAATTCGGCGCGGAGGGCATCGGCCTTTGCCGCACCGAGCATATGTTCTTCAATCCTGAGCGCATCCCCGCAGTGCGTGAAATGATAGTGGCCACCACCACCGAGCAGCGCAAGAAGGCGCTGGCAAAGCTGCTGCCCATGCAGCGCGGCGATTTTGAGGGCATATTCAGAGCCATGAAGGGCAAGCCCGTCACTATCCGTCTGCTGGATCCCCCTCTGCACGAGTTCCTCCCCAAGGAGGACGCCGACATCAAGGCGCTGGCCAAGGATATGGGCCTTACCTTTGATAACCTCAAGGCCACCGTACAGCAGCTTCAGGAAGTGAACCCCATGATGGGTATGCGCGGCTGCCGCCTGCCGATAATGTGGCCGGAGATCGGCGAGATGCAGGCTCAGGCCATCATCGAAGCCGCCATCAATGTCTCCAAAGAGACCGGCGAGCTTATCACGCCCGAGATCATGGTTCCGCTGGTGGGCTCCGGCGGCGAGATCCGCTTTGTCAAAAAGCTCATCACCAACGTGGCTGACGGCCTTATCGCCAAGAGCGGCCTTAACATGAAGTACCTTGTGGGCACCATGATCGAGCTGCCCAGAGCGGCTGTTTCCGCTGACCGTATCGCCGTGGAGGCCGAGTTCTTCTCCTTTGGCACCAACGACCTTACCCAGATGAGCTACGGCCTTTCAAGAGACGACGCCGGCAAATTCCTGCCCACCTATCTGGACAAGAAGATATTCGAGTCCGATCCCTTTGAGAAGTTCGACGTGCTGGGCACCGGACGGCTGGTGGAATACGCTGTGGAGCTTGGCCGCAAGACCCGCCCCGACCTCCATCTGGGCATCTGCGGCGAACACGGCGGCGACCCCTCATCTGTGGAGTTCTTCCATCAGGTGGGACTTGACTATGTGTCCTGCTCGCCTTATCGTGTGCCTATCGCCAGACTTGCCGCGGCTCAGGCAGCCATCAAATTCCCCCGCAAGAGCGACAAAAAGAACAAGAGCAAATAAGATATAAATAACATAAGACCCCGCTGCATTTTTGCAGCGGGGTCTTGCTTTATAAGCAATTTAACTATTTTTGCTGAGCGGCTGAGCCGCCCATATCCACATCCTTTGGAGCCGGCTGACCGGGAGCCGGTGCCGGCGTCTGAGGCTTTACGGCAAAATCGCTGGCGGCGGAGGATATCTCCCGGTTCATCATGGTCTTCATGACCTCAATGTCGGACTGGATGTCCAGCGCGTCGTCCTTATAAAGCTCGTCCAGCTGATGCTCGAAGCCGTGGATGATGGAGTCCATGGTGGACTCGATGCTCTTTTTCGTCTGGGTGATATTTTCGCCGCTGCCCTCGGTGCTCTCCAGCTGGGCGTAGGAGTCCAGCAGCTTCAGCGTGGTGGGCAGATAGTAGCTGAAAAAGGTGTCTATCTTTGCGCGCTTGGAGGGGTCCCGCTCCACCGCCTTGAATATCTGAGAGGTGATATTTTCCAGTCGGTCGATCTTTTCGGATATCACCGGGTCGGCTATGCGGTCATTGGCGGTGCGGATGTCCCGCAATATGGCCTCGTATCCGCCGGCGCTCTGGGCGCGGGCTTCCTCAGTTTTCTTTTCCGCCGCGCTGCGGGCGGCAGCCAGCTCCTCGTCGGCCTTGCTGCTGCGAAACAGGTACCCCAGCTCCATGTTCAGATACGCGTCAGGGCCAAAATAA
>CAZLIJ010000123.1:0-5428 GCA_964559305.1 uncultured Oscillospiraceae bacterium
TCGTCGGTGACGTCCCGGAGTATGCAGATGCACATATGGGAGGTGAGATCCCGGACTATGGTCTGTTCAAAAAACTTTTTATAGTCGGAAAAATACCGGCGTTGGTTTTTCAGGGTCTTGCCCGTTTCATAGACCTGGAAAAATGGGGTGGGGTCAAGGATACGCACGATGTTTTCGCCCAGCACGTCGGACTGAAAGCGGATGTTGAGCATCTCCATGGCCTGCTTGTTGACCTGCTGTATTTCAAAATCGTCGTTGGTGACTATAAGGGCGTTGGGCGAGTTATCGATTATGCTGTTTGAAAACTTCTGGGATTTGTCCATGATATAGGGCAGGCACATACTGGGGTCGGCGATGCCCTGAAAAACCGCCACGGCCTTGTCCCGGCAGGATTCGTAACCGCAGGTGCCGCAGTTGAGCTCATCATCCTTGGAATGCTTGCCCATAGACCGCAGTATGGCCGTTATCTGATCTTCGGTGGGCATGGGTTTGGTAACATCCCGGCGTGTGTACTGCTTATACAAGACCCCGTCCTCCGGCTTGAACACGTCAAAGTCTTCGCTGCCGGCATAAGAAATGACCTGCTGATAGTGGCGTATGGGGTGGTCAAAGTATTTTTTCATTATGGGCCCCCCGATGCAGCTGCCCGCGCAGGAGGACATTTCGATAAAGCACTTGTGCACGGTGCCCCCGGAGATGTCGTCCAGCGCCGCCCGGCAGTTTTTCGCCCCATCCACGGTTATGTAGGTGTAGCCGTTATCCGGCAGATCCATGGTGTTTAGAATGCCGCCCACAGTTGGGAAAAGCCGCGCCCGGCTGTTGGGGTCGGAATCTTCCAGCGGCTGCAGCTCCACCCCGGCGTCCTTCATCATCTGCTCCAGCTCGGCGAAGGTGAGCACGGCGTCGACAGGCGAGTTGAAGGCCTCGTCCTTCTTTGCTATGCAGGGGCCGATGAACACAACCTTTGCGTCCGGCCGGCGGCGCTTGATATCCATGGCGTGGGCTATCATAGGCGAGACCACCGGGGAAAGGTAATGACAAAGCTGGGGATAGTGCTTTTCTATAAGCGTGTTCACAGCAGGACAGCAGGAGGTAATTATAATGTCTCTTTCGCCCTTATTGAGCTGCTTTTCATATTCCCGCTTCACCAGAGTAGCGCCGATGGCGGTCTCCTCCACCCCCGCAAAGCCCAGTTTTATAAGGGTATCCGTCATGGCGGATATGGTGGCGCCGTCAAAGCCGGCCACAAAAGAGGGGGCCAGACTGGCAATCACCGGCGCGCCGCTTTGGATGAGTACCTTGACCATCTCCCGCGCGTCCGCCACTTCCTTGGCGTCGTGGGGACAGACCACATAGCAGTGGCCGCACAAAATACATTCATCGTTGATGATGTGGGCCTGGTGTCCGGTAAAGCGTATGGCCTTCACCGGGCAGTAGCGTATACATTTGTGGCAGTCCTTGCAATTGGATTTGACAAGCTTCAGAACCTCAGGCATCTCCCCGTCCTCCCGTTACAGTTTTTGCGACATCGTCATAAGTAAGGCCGTTTGATTTTGCTATGTCCGCGACATCGTCGAATTCCGGTTTTGTAATCTCCGTGCCCCAGCCCCGGGAGCTTTTCACTCTCACCGGGCCCCATGGTGTGGTGACAAGGCCGGATTTTCTTTTAAGAACAAATCTTGTGCACAGCGTCTGCCGGATACCTATGGTGGTGGTATGGCGGAAAATAAGCCTTATCATCTCATCCGTATCCTGTACGGCGCAGATGACCCGCACCAGCAGTCCCGGACGGCTTTTTTTCATGCCCACGCTCTGCCAGCTCACATCCTTCGCCCCGGCGGAGCGCAGAATGTCCATGGCAAAGCTCACCGCCTCGGGGGACATATCGTCCACGTTGAAGCACAGCTCCTCCGCCTGATCCTCCCCCTGACCCATGAAGGCGCGCACCATGCTGGGTCTTTTATAGTCTCTGCTGCCCATGCCGCAGCCCACGGCCCGGGCGGTCATCTCCGGCATACGGGAATACTCCCCGCCGAAATATTTTATCAGCGCCGCCCCTGTGGGCGTGCACATCTCTCCTTCCACATCCCCGGCAAAGGCGGGCACTCCCTGAAGCAGCAGCGCCGTGGCCGGGGCGGGAACAGGCAAAATGCCATGGGCGCACTCCACCTGACCATAGCCCACGCACACCGGCGAAAAGACCGTTTTATCGGGAGCAAGCGCGTTCAGCAGCCAGGCAAAGGCCGTCACGTCCGCCAAAGCGTCCATGGTGCCCAGCTCGTGAAAGTGCACATCCTCCATCTTCTGCCCGTGTACCGCGGACTCCGCGTCGGCTATAAGGCCGAACACGGCCTCCACGTTTTCCTTCACGGCCTCCGGCGCGGAAAGGCTGTGCACCGCGGCAAAGATATTCTTTGGCCGGCCCAGATGGGGCGCCTCCCCGGCGCCCTCCTCGTGACCAAGATACTTCACTGTAAGCCGGGTGCCGGAAACGCCGCTTTTTTTGACGCTCTCCGCTGTGTATTCCACGCCCTGCAAGCCCAGCGAATTGAGCTTTTTCAGTGTTTCCTCCCTGTCGGGAAAAAGCTCCAGCAGCGCCGAGGAGAGCATATCTCCCGCCGCGCCCATAGAGCAGTCTATGTACAGCACTTTCATGCCTTGCCCCCCAGATGATTTATCATGCTGGCAAGGTAGCCGCCGCCGAAGCCGTTGTCGATGTTCACAACGGAAACTCCGCTGGCGCAGGAGTTGAGCATGGATAAAAGCGCCGCGATGCCCCCAAGAGAGGCTCCGTAGCCCACGCTGGTGGGCACGGCGATGACCGGGCAGTCCGCAAGGCCGCCGATAACGGAAGGCAGCGCGCCCTCCATTCCCGCCACGGCAACTATGCACCGGGCGGACATAATATCCTCCGCGTGGGACAAAAGCCGGTGCACCCCGGATACTCCCACGTCAAATAGTCTTGTGACGGTGTTGCCCAGCGCCTGAGCCGTAAGGGCGGCCTCCTCGGCCACGGGGATATCGCTGGTGCCGCCGGTGGCCACAACTATTTTGCCGTCCCCGTCCGCTTCGGGCATCCGGCCAATGACCCCCAGCTTTCCCAGCTCGTTATACTCAAAGGGCAGGGTATTTTCTATATACGCCGCGGTTTCGGGGCTTATGCGGGTCACCAGCACGGTTTCCTGTCCGTGGGCGCGCATGGCCCGGGCTATCCCTACTATCTGCTCGGGGGTCTTGTTCTGGCCGTAGATGACCTCCGCCGCGCCCTGACGCAGCTCCCTGTGGTGATCCACCTTGGCGTAGCCCAGATCCTCAAAGGGCTGCAGCTTCAGCTTCAGCATGGCGTCCTCCGGGGATATGCCACCGGCCTTGACGTCCTCCAATACTTTCAGAATATCTCTTTGGCTCATTGTATCTCCTATCTGCCTTTCATATCAAGGGCGGCAGTTTTGAATTCGTTTTTCAGGGCTTTTTGTATTTCGTCCCACTGTCCCGCGGCCCGCATCAGCTGACTTTTGGGAAATTGCAGCCGGGCGGCGTCACCGGCAAGACGCACGCGAAAGTCGGTGAAGCCCATTTCAAAAAGGGCGTTTTCGGCCCGCTCCACTCTGCCAAGATCCTCCGCCCTAATCTCCCGGCCCGAAGGTATGCGGGTGGCAAGGCAGGCATAGGCCGGCTTATCCGCCGTGAACAGTCCGGCCTTGGCGGAAAGGGCGCGCAGCTGACTTTTTGTGATGCCGCATTCCCTTAATGGCGAGCGCACCGAAAGCTCCTTGAGCGCCCGCATACCGGGCCTGTCGGAGACCTGGTCGGAAGCGTTGGTGCCGTCTATGATAACGCTGTATCCGTCCGCCTTTGCCCGCCGGGCAAGGGCGGTAAAAAGCGCGGTCTTGCAATAATAGCATCTGTCCGCGGGGTTTTCTCTCACCTGGGGCGCCTCCAGCACGTCAAGCTCCAGCACGGTAAGCTCCGCTCCGGCAAAGTCGCAGACTTTTTTTGCGTCCTCCAGCTCAAAGGCCGGCTGAAAAACGGTCTTTATATAATAGGGCCTTATATCCGCGCCCAGACTGCGGCCCGCGTACAGAAGATACGCCGAGTCCGCACCGCCGGAAAGACCCAGCGCCGCCTTGGGTACAGCGGTGAAAAAATCCTTGAGTTCCAATGTCTACGCTCCCAAAATACAAACAAATTTTTCTGTATGTCTAAAATAGCATATCTGCGGTAAAAAGTAAATCGTTCCGCCCCCTTCCGGGGGGCTGGAAACAGTTGTATTTTGGCGTAAAAGTGTGTATAATCTGGAAATACGAAGTATTCTTGGGGGGATAAGGATATGAGCTGCAGAGTAATACTGGCATTTTCTTCGGAAAAAAACATTGAGAATTTTGCAGACGTTCTGGACAGGCACGGTATCACGGTCAACTGCCGCTGCCGGACAGGGCAGGACGTTATCGCCGCGATACAGGAAACCGGCAGCGGCGTGGCCATATGCGGCCCGGATTTTCCGGACATGGCGGCAGAGGATCTGCCGCTGTGGGTGGACGAACCCTCCGCTTTTCTGATACTTGGCACAGAGCAGGAGATCTCCGACTGCGGCGCGGCCAACATCTTCACCATGTCCATGCCCGTCAAGGGCGGGGAGCTTTCCGGCGCCGTGATGATGCTTATTCAGCTTGTGGACAGGAAGGCAAGGCTTTTGTCCCGGGCCATTTTGAAGGATGACGAGCTCACCATAACCAAAGCCCAGAACGTACTTATGAAAAAGACCCGCATAACCGAGGATCAGGCCATGGAGTACATACGCCGCAAGAGCATGGAGACTTCAGCCAAAATGGCGGAGGTCGCGGCGGTGATCTTAAAAACGCTGGGATAGAAAAGGAACAGGCTTAATACATGAAATTTATTATCGACAAAGCCGTATTTGACGTTTTGCCTGATTACTGCGTGGGCGTGGTGACGGCCCGGGGCGTCAAAAATTCCGGGGAGCACCCGGAAATAGAAAAAACGCTGGATGAGGCCATCGCGCTGGCGGAGTCCCGCTTTCTTGACCGCAAGGTCAAGGAGGAGCCGGAGATCGTGCCGTACAGAGACGCTTTCCGCGCTCTGGGCGTCAATCCAAACAAGTATATGTGCTCCATCGAGGCCCTTTTTACCCGCATAGCCAAGGCCAAGGGTATGCCCCGCATAAACCCGCTGGTGGATCTCAACAACGCCGTATCCCTTAAATACACCCTGCCCATGGGCACCCACGATCTTGAAGCTGCCGCCGGTGATATGGAGATACGCTTTTCCCGCCCAGGGGACGTTTTTCTGCCCTTCGGTGCGGACGCCCAGGAAGCTCCCGACCAGGGCGAGCTTATATACGCCGTCAACAATCAGGTGCGCACCCGCCGCTGGATGGTGTACATCACGTCCATGGTGTTGCGGTCGT
>CAZLIJ010000124.1:0-933 GCA_964559305.1 uncultured Oscillospiraceae bacterium
CGCACAGTGAATGTGGGCAGAGGCCAGCGGGGCATATTCGCGTTCATGGATCAGTACATGGACTCCATGATAACCTGCGGCAGAGCCGTGGGCGAGATAGTTACCAGAGGTGACGGAGACATTGCCGCGGTGCTGTGCGGCAATGTGGCGGACGTACAGATAAAAGAGGGGCTGACGCCCCTTGACTTCACCATATGCGCCTATGGCGAGGACGGAGCCATGCACAAGCTGCCGTATCAGGAGCTTTTGATGTTCACCCCCTTCAACCCGGAGACCGACGCGCCCTACGGTACCTCACTTTTGCGCAGTATGCCCTTTCTGGCCGACATTCTGCTGAAAATATATGAGACCGTGGGGGTGAACTGGGAGCGGGCGGGCAATGTGCGCTTCGCCGTGATTTATAAGCCCGAACCCGGCGCTCAGGACCGGGCGTCCGCTCAGGAGAGAGCATGGGAGATAGCGGGGGCCTGGAGCGAGGCCATGGCCGCCGGAAAAAACGGCGCCGTGCGGGATTTTGTGGCTGTGGGCGACGTGGATATAAAGGTCATCGGCGCGGACAATCAGGTGCTGGACAGTCAGGTGCCGGTGCGCCAGATACTGGAACAGCTCATTGCCCGCACGGGCATACCGCCCTTTATGCTGGGATTGAACTGGAGCACAACGGAGCGTATGTCCTCCCAGCAGGCGGACATCATGACAAGCGAGCTGACGGCGATACGCCGCACTTTGACGCCGGTGGTGGAAAAGATCGCCGGGCTGTGGCTGAGAATGCACGGCTTTGCCTGCGATTTCAAGGTGGACTGGGATGAGATAAATCTGCAGGACGACGTGGAGGAGGCAAAGGCCGGACTTTATGCCGCCCAGGCGAAAAAGATTTGCAAGGAGGAGGGCTTTGAGCTTGAGGATTATTAAAGCGGGACAGGCGGAGCAGGA
>CAZLIJ010000124.1:943-2421 GCA_964559305.1 uncultured Oscillospiraceae bacterium
GAAAAGACCCAGGACGAGGGCCTTGAAATGGAGGCGGTGAACGCCTTTGCCAAGACCCAATTACAGGCACAGGACGTGTACCTTTTTTCCGTGCTTTTGTGCGACAACGAGGTGGACAGGGACTATGAGAGATTTTCAGAATCCACGCTCAAGGAGCTGGGGGAGCTTTTCACCGGCGCCACCGGCATCTGCGACCATGAGTGGAAAAGCAAAAATCAGTTGGCCCGCATCTACCGCACGGAGCTTGTGAGCGTGCCGGGTAAGACCACAAAGTCCGGCGCGCCCTACCAGTATCTTAAGGGCAGGGCGTATATGCTGCGCACACAGGAAAACGCCCAGATAATCGCTGCCATCGAGGGCGGAATAAAAAAGGAGACCAGCGTGGGCTGCTCGGTGGCAAAAAGCATATGCAGCATCTGCGGCGAGCCTATGGGCAGCTCCGCCTGCGGCCACGTCAAGGGCCGGGAGTACGGCGGAAAGCTGTGCTGGGCGGAGCTGGAGGGCGCGGTGGACGCCTATGAGTGGAGCTTCGTGGCGGTGCCCGCCCAGAAAAGCGCCGGCGTTATCAAAAAATTCGACCTTTCCAAGGGGCTGGAGGGCTTTGTGGAAAGCGAGGAGGGTCGGGACTTTTCCGGCGAGTTTCAGGAGCTTAAGCTTTCGGCAGCCATGGGCAGAAAGTATCTGGAGGGGCTGAAAAACGAGGTTTTGAGAAAGTGCCTTGTCTGCGGCAGAGAGTGGTATGACGCGGCGCTGGCCGCGGCTCCGGCCATGGATGAGAAAAGCCTTGAGGCCCTGAAAGCCGCCGCGGACAGGAGAATTTCTGAAATGCTGCCGGTGCAGTGCCAGCTGCCGGGCAAAGACACCGTGACCGCCTTCGACGGCAGCGAGTACAAAATATGAGCGCAACCAAATTTTATATATCAGGAGGAAAAAGATGAGCATCCAAGTGAGCTATGAGGGACTTTATGAAAAGGCCGTGACCTTCAAAAACGCGGCAGTTTCCCCGGCGGCAGCCGGAAAACCGGTAAAGCTGTCCGAAAACGACACTGTGTGTCTGTGCGCCGCCGGGGACAAGCCCGCCGGAGTGTGTCTGGAAGCGGACGGCACATTTGCCCTGGTGCAGGTCAGTGGCTGCGTGACCCTGCCCTACACCGGCGCCACCGCCCCCGCCGCAGGCTACAACACCCTTGCAGCCGACGGCACCGGCGGCGTTAAGGTCGTCACCACCGGGGGTAAGGAATACCTTGTATTCAAGGTGGACGCCACGGCAAAGACCCTGTGCGTAATGATGTGAGGAGGAACGAGAATATGGCATATAAATTCAACGAGATAAAGCTGGAAAAGGGAATGTATTCCCAGGCCGGCAAGAGCTTTGAGCAGACGCTGGAGACGCTGGACCCCGACGAGAACTACAAGGGCACGGCCTATGAGGGGCTGGACGCCTATCAGCGCCAGCTCAAGCGCTTCAA
The DNA here is from genome assembly GCA_964559305.1 of uncultured Oscillospiraceae bacterium. Lineage (GTDB taxonomy): Bacteria > Bacillota > Clostridia > Oscillospirales > Oscillospiraceae > UBA2922. The sequence continues at coordinate 2,413 of CAZLIJ010000124.1, forward strand.
CATAAAGGG
>CAZLIJ010000124.1:2431-5406 GCA_964559305.1 uncultured Oscillospiraceae bacterium
CGCTGTGGAAAAGTTTTTCAGCACCTCCGAGTCCGCGGTGCTGTTCCCGGAATATGTTTCCCGGGCCGTGCGCGCCGGCATGGAGGAGGGCAGCGTGCTGCCCAGCATAACCGCCACCGTGACAAAGTGCGAGGGCATGGACTACCGCTCCATCTATTCCGACGCCGACGCCGACGACAAGTCTCTGCGCTATGTCAGCGAGGGCGGAGCCATCCCCCAGACCGAGATAAAGGCCAGCGACAATCTTGTGAAGCTGCGCAAGCGCGGCAGAATGCTGGTGGCTTCCTACGAGGCTATCCGCTTCCAGCGGCTGGATCTCTTTTCCGTTATGCTGCGCCAGATTGGCGGCCAGATAATGCGTATGCATCTGGAGGACGCCATCGACGTGCTTATTAACGGCGACGGCAACTCCAACGCCGCAGCGGCCTTCGCCGTGGGCGACAGCACCGTGGGCGGCATCGCAGGTTCCCTTTCCTACGCCGATCTGCTGGCTTTCTGGAATCAGTTTGACCCCTACACCATGAACACCATGCTGGTGGCGCCGGACGTGATGCTGAAAATTCTGGCCTGCAGCGAGTTCCAGAATCCTCTCACGGGTCTTAATTTCCAGGGCACTGGCGAGCTTTCCAACCCCCTTGGCGCAAAGCTTATCCGCACCTCCGCCATGCCTTCCGGCAAGATAATCGGTCTTGACAAGGGCTACGCGCTGGAAATGGTGTCCGCCGGCGACGTGCAGGTGGAGTACGACAGGCTTATAGACCGCCAGCTGGAGCGGGCGGCCATCACCAGCATCTCCGGCTTTGCCAAGCTCTATAAGGACGCGGCAAAGGTGCTGAGCGTCTGATAAGAGCAAAATATGAAAGGGGGGAAGGGCATTGGCATACACAGCTGAAAACGTGGCCGCGAAAGCCGCGGCATTGATGGGCGAGACCCTTTCCGCCGCGGAAACGGCGGCTCTGACAGAAAATTCCGCCGCCGTTATTGCGGAGCTGAACAAAAGACTGAAAGTCGATATAACGCCGGAGACCATGGGCGATACTTATCTGACAGCCGCGGGGCTGCTCTCCGCCGCCCGCTTTGCCCGTATAAAAGGCAAGGAGGGAATGACCTCCTTTAAGGCAGGTATGGTGACAGTGAGCCGCAGCGCCGGAGCTGTCAGCGAGCTTGCCGAGAGCATGACGGCACAGGCCGAGGCGCTGCTTCGGGGCTATGTAAGCGACAGGGACTTTGCCTTTTTGGGGGTGCCGGGATGAAGACCACGGCAGATGCGCTGATAGGCGGCTTCGGAGCCCAAATAATGGTGAAAAGCGCCCAGAACCCCGGCGGACGGGCGGCAAGGGGGATAATATCCCCCCTGACCCCGTCGGATTATAAAAATCTTAAGCTGCGGGCAAAGCCCGGCGCGCTGGGGCGCGAAAAATTCCTGCTGATAGCGGAATCCGGCGCGCTGACAGAGGGCGAGACAGGCGTGAGCGTAAGCTGCGGAAACGCGGAATACCAGCTGGTCCGGGCCCAGAAGTACGGCATACCGGAGTGCGCGTCCCACTGGGAGGGGATACTGCTTTTGAAATGCGGGGTGGACAGTAATGCTTGAAGGTGTGTTATCCGCTGTTAAAGCCCTGCTTATCAAAGCGGGCATCACCGCGGTGCGGGAGTTTCCCGATGTGGAGCTTCAGCCACCGGCAGGTCCCATCGTATGTGTGGGCGTGAAAAAATGCGCTGTCACGCCTCCCGGCTGGGGGGACTATCTGGGACTTACCGGCGCCGGCGCGGAGGTGTACGGCGCGAGAGCGGAGCTTTCTTTGGGGCTGGACGTCTATGCGCCCGCGCCGGAGGACTGCGCCAGGACCTACGAGGCCATCAGCGACGCTTTCGGCTTCGCGCCGCCTGGGCTTAAGCTGCGGTCACTCAGCTGCGGCGAAACAAAGTGCGACGGCGACACGGGCTTATTTGTGAGCCGGTGTGAGGCTGATTGTCTGGCTCTTTTGGAGAGACAGCAGACGGCGGAGCCGGGCGAGTTCACAGATTTTGTGTTGAGAGGAGTTATGGATAAGCATGAGTGTTAACGAAAGACCGGGCGTTTACTCGTCCTACGAGGTAACAAGCGCGCTGACCGGCAGAGCTGGCGGCGGCGTGGTGGGTCTGGCTGCCGTTTCCGAAGGCGGCACGGCGGCTACGGCGGTGTCGGTGACAAGCGGAGCCCAGGCAGTGAGCGCCTTCGGCGCGGACTGCGATATGACAAAGCTGATAAAAATACTGCTGTCAAACGGCGCCAACAGGGTGGTGGCCGTACCCGCTGCGGCGGGCGCGTCCGCCACGGCGTCCACGGCTGACTATGCCGCCGCCTTTGCCGTGCTGATGGCGGAGCCCGCGGTGAACTATATGGTTTGCGGCAGCCGGGACGCCGCCGTGCTGGCGGCCATGAAAACCGCCATAACCGGAGCGGGAGAGAACAGCAAATACCGGGTGGGCTTCGCAGAGTGCGACGGTACCGCCGCCCAGCTTATTTCTGCCGCCGGGGCGCTTAATTATGAGCGCATGGTGCTGGCGGGCAATGTGGAAAAAGGGGGCGTACCCGGCTCCGTGGCCGCCGCGCTTGCCGGATGCACAGCCGGGGGCACTGACCCGGCGCTGCCCCTTAACGGCGCGGTGCTGAAAGGGCTGACAGAGCTGAAAAACAGCTTTTCCGCCACGGATGTGACAAGCCTTATCACCGGCGGCGTTACCCCGGTGGAAAGCGTTTCCGGGGAAATATCCGTGGTGAGGGGCATAACCACCCGCACCACCACCGGCGGAGAAAACGATGCCACATGGCGGGAGCTGACCACCGTGCTGATAGTGGACGACGTGATCCCCGCTGTCCGGGCCGCGCTGAGAGCAAAGTTCACCCGCTGCAAAAATACCGCACAGTCCAGAGGCGCCATACGCACCCAGACCATCATCGAGCTGGAGGACAAGCTGAAGCGGGAGATCAT
>CAZLIJ010000125.1:0-5360 GCA_964559305.1 uncultured Oscillospiraceae bacterium
GTATATTCCGCCGTGCCGCCCCTTTATAAGCTCTCCCGGGGCAAACAGCAGCGGGTGGCTTATTCCGACGCCGAGCGGGACCGCATCTCCGCCGAGATGCGCGGCGACAACGCTAACGTGAAAATAGACATCAGCCGCTACAAGGGCCTTGGCGAAATGAACCCCCACGAGCTTTGGGAGACCACTATGGATCCGGAAAAGCGCACTCTCCGGCGCATAACGCTGGAGGACGCCGTAAAAGCGGACGAGACCTTCACCATCCTCATGGGCGAGCAGGTGGAGCCGCGGAAGGAATTCATAGAGGAGAACGCAAAATACGCTGTGAATCTGGACTACTGATATGTTTGGTCATGTAATACTGCTGGTGTGCGCGGCTCTTGTGCCGCCCATGCTGCTGATGAAAATAGTATACCGTCTGGACAGAAAAGAGCCGGAGCCCCGGGATCTGATGAAACGGCTTTTCATTTTCGGCGTTTTGTGCGCCCTGCCCGTTATGGTGCTGGAGCTGTGGGGTCAGCGCTTTGCAGATAATTTTCAGAACAACCAGCTGCTTTATCTCTTTCTCAGCTACTTCTGCATCCCCGGCTTTATCGAGGAGGGCATGAAATATTCCGTGCTCAAGCGCTTCACCTGGCGCCACCCGGCCTTCAATTTTACCTTTGACGCCGTGGTGTACGCGGTGTTCGCCTCTCTGGGCTTCGCCGCCATAGAAAACGTGCTGTATGTGCTGGATTACGGCATCGGCACGGCCTTATTAAGGGCGCTGATGGCCATACCCGCACACGCCACCTTCGGCGTTATCATGGGCGTGGGCTACGCGCAGGCCAAGTGTCTGGAGCGGGCCGGAAATCTGCCGGCGGCAAAAAGCCGGGGCACCCGAGCCTGGCTGCTGGCCGCCTGCGCCCACGGAGCGTACGACTTTCTTATCATTGCCGTGGGCGGCGTGTGGTTTTACGTCTATTTCGCCGCGCTTATCATCCTCGGCATTGTTTTGACCGTAAGAAGCGAAAAGCACGATCACCCGGTGGACCCCTTCGTCACCGACGGGGAAGTCATAGAATAAAAAAGACAAATAACATCTCCCAAAGGAGCAGACATAATGGCTAAAAACAAAGACTACAAACCGGAGGACATAGCCTTCCCGGAACAGCATATCGTCAATTCCGAGCTTGTTCACGAGATGACCAACAGCTACATCGAATACGCCATGTCGGTTATCGTGGGCCGCGCCCTGCCGGACGTGAGGGACGGCCTGAAGCCCGTGCACCGGCGTATTCTGTACGCCATGTACGAGGACGGCCTTACCCGCGACAAGCCCTACCGCAAGTGCGCCACGGCCGTTGGCGACGTGCTGGGCCGCTATCATCCCCACGGCGACGCTTCCGTGTATGACGCGCTGGTGCGTCTGGCGCAGGACTTTTCCATGCGCTATCCCCTTATCGACGGCCACGGCAACTTCGGCTCCGTGGACGGCGACCCCCCCGCGGCCTACCGTTATACCGAGGCCCGCATGGCCCGCATGGCGGAGGAGATGCTGCGGGATATAGACAAGGAGACCGTGGACTGGGACCCCAACTTCGACGAGACCCGTCTTGAGCCCAGAGTGCTGCCCTCCCGCTTCCCCAACCTGCTTGTGAACGGTTCCAACGGCATCGCTGTGGGCATGGCCACCAACATCCCGCCCCACAACCTTACCGAGGTCATAAACGCCTGCGTGTGCGTGCTGGACGATCCCGACGCCACGCTGGACGACCTTATGGCCTGCGTTTCCGGCCCGGACTTCCCCACAAAGGGCATTATTATGGGTAAATCAGGCATCCGGCAGGCCTATGCCACAGGCCGGGGCAAGATACTTGTGCGCGCCCGCACGGAGTTTGAGGAGTACGGCAAGGATAAGCGCACCCGCATCATCGTCACGGAGCTGCCCTATCAGGTCAACAAGCGCCAGCTTATAGCCTCCATCGCCGACCTTGTGAAAGAAAAGCGGCTGGAGGGACTGTCAGACCTTCGGGACGAGAGCGACCGCAACGGTATGCGTATCGTCATCGAGCTCAAGCGGGACGCGGTGCCCCAGGTGGTGCTGAACCATCTTCTGACCATGACCCAGCTTCAGACCAGCTTTTCCATAAATATGCTGGCACTGGTGGACGACCAGTCCCAGCCCAAGATACTTTCCCTGCGCCATATTCTGGACGCCTACCTCAAATATCAGGAGGAGATAATCGTCCGGCGCACCAAATACGATCTGAAAAAGGCCGAGGAGCGGGCCCATCTGCTGGAAGGCCTGCTCATCGCTCAGGACAATATAGACGAGGTAATCCGCATCATCCGCGCCAGCTACGACGACGCCAAGCAAAACCTTATGACCCGCTTCGGACTGGACGATATACAGGCTCAGGCCATATGCGATATGCGGCTTATCGCCCTGCAGGGTCTGAACCGGGAGAAGCTGGAAAACGAGTATAAAGATCTTGAGACCAAAATCGCCTATTATAAAGACCTGCTGGGCGACCCGGAAAAGATAAAGGCCGTGCTGAAGGCCGAGCTTATCGAAATACGGGACAAATACGGCGACGAGCGCAAGACCGAGATAGAGGACATCTGGGAGGACATCGACGATGAGGATCTTATCGCCGAGGAGGACTGCGTGTTCACCCTGACCCACAACGGCTATATAAAGCGCCTGCCCACCACCGAGTATAACGCCCAGAAGCGTGGCGGCAAGGGCGTTAAGGCCATGTCCACCCGGGATGAGGACTATGTGGAAACGGTGTTCACCGCCTCCACCCACGACAATATCCTGTTCTTTACCAATCTGGGCAAGGTGTATGTGCGCAAGGGCTACAAGATCCCCAAGGCCGAGCGCAGCGCCCGGGGCAGCAATATTGTCAACATCCTGCCCTTCGACCCGGGTGAAAAGATCGCCACCATGATCCATGGCCGGGAACTGGACGAGGATAAATTCATTGTTATGATAACTCGGGACGGCACGGTAAAGCGTATGTGCCAGAGTACCCTGAGGAATATCCGCTCCACCGGCATACGGGCCATCACACTGGACGAGGGCGACGAGCTTATTTCCGTGCGTCAGACCGGCGGCGAGCAGAACGTGTTTATCGCCACTCACGACGGTATGTCCGTGTGCTTTGATGAAAACGACGTGCGGGCCATGGGCCGCGTAGCCGTGGGCGTGCGGGGCATAAGGCTGCGGGACGGCGACTATGTTGTGGGCGCGGGCGTGTCCGAATCCGGCACGGCGCTGCTGAGTATCACGGAAAACGGCTACGGCAAGCGCACCCCCGTGGAGGAATACACTGTGCAGCACCGGGGCGGCATGGGACTGAAAAACTATAACATCACCGATAAGACCGGCAAGGTGGTTGACATGAAGATAGTCAACGAGGAGGACGACCTTCTTGTGGTGTCCGACGACGGCACCATCATCCGCATGGCGGTCAGCGATATATCCGTGCTGGGCCGCTCCACCCAGGGCGTCCGGGTGATGAAGGTCAACGACGGAGCCAAGGTCATATCCATTGCCCGCACCGATAAGGAGGACGATACCGAGGAGGAGGAGCCCGACGAGGCCGCCCCTGAATCGGACGAAGTCCTTGACGCGCCGGAGGAATAATACCCCCGGAGCCTCAGCCTCCGGCGACCCCGGCAGATAAGCTGCAGGAAAAGACATGGAAAACAACAAATATCCAAAACGCAAAGCAATGCGTCTGCAAAAATATGATTACAGCCTGCACGGCGCCTTTTTTGTAACGATATGCACGAAAGATAAGGCAAAAATCTTCTGGCTGCCCGTAGGGCGCGACGACCTCGGCGCGCCGCATACACTGTCGCGCTATGGCCGAATAGTCGAAAAGTTTATCGCGTCAATACCTGAGGCATATCCCGGCGTAACCGCTGAAAAATATGTTATAATGCCAAACCACGTCCACATGATCGTCTCCATTTCGTATGAGCGGAATGACGGCGCGCCGGGGTCGTCGCGCCCTACGCTTTCCCAAGTGATCGGTGCGATGAAGAGATTATCAAACAAAGATGCGGGTATAAAGCTATGGCAGACGTCGTTTTACGAGCATATAATTCTTTCAGAAGACGATTATCGCGCGATTTGGCAATATATTGAGACTAACCCTGCGCGTTGGGAACATGATGAATACTGCTGAGGAATACCATACATGAAGCAAGTGACAATCTACACTGACGGAGCCTGCTCCGGCAACCCCGGCCCCGGCGGCTGGGGCGCCGTGCTGCAATATAATGGCCGGGAAAAGGAGCTCTCCGGCGGCGAGACTCAGACCACCAACAACCGCATGGAGCTTTCCGGCGTTATCGCGGCGCTGGAAGCCCTGAAGGAGCCCTGCGCTGTGGATCTGTACTCGGACTCAAAATATGTGGTGGACGCGCTGACAAAGGGCTGGGCCATATCATGGAGAAAAAAGGGCTGGATAAAATCCGATAAAAAGCCCGCGCTGAATCCCGACCTGTGGGAAAAGCTCCTTAAGCTGACGGAAAAACACACCGTCGCCTGCCACTGGGTCAAAGGCCACGCGGACAACAAATACAATAACCGCTGCGACGAGATGGCAGTAATGGAACGGGACAGACACAGCAAATGACCGCGTGGCCGAGCTCCGCCAAAGGCGGTTCGGCGCAAGTGCGCCGGCGCGAGGGCGGGATTCACTTCCGCCCCGCAAGAAATCAAATAAAAAGGGCTCCCACACGGGCGTGCCCGGGTGGGAAATCATGCGGACAACAAATACAATAACCGCTGCGACGAGATGGCAGTAATGGAACGGGACAGACACGGCAAATGACCGCGTGGCGAGCCTGTCGAAAAAGCCTTGGGCTTTTTCGACAGGCTCTGGACGCCGAGTTTTTTGCGAAAGCATTATATCGCGAAAAACTTCGCTTCGCTCACCATAACCATTGATATTCAACGGTTATGGCGGCTACTTATCCAACTTGAGGAGGGCTGCGCCCCCTCACACTCCGCCCCGCAGCACCCCGCCCACATAAATTCACCTGTCTTTTAATGGAGAAGCTGATTTGAAGAGCAAAAAAACAAAATCCGATCTGGGCGAATTTTTTTCGTATTTCCGTCCACACAAAAAACTTTTCGCCATCGACATGGCCTGTGCCGTTCTGGCCTCGGCCATCGACCTGGCGTTTCCTTACATCTCCAGGCTTTCCATGCAGAAATACCTGCCGGAGAATATGTACCGCACGTTTTTCACGGTGATGGCCATTGTGCTTATCGCCTATGTCGTCCGCTCCCTTTTATACTATGTCATAACCGTGGTGGGGCACAAAATGGGCATATTCATCGAAGCCGATATGCGCCGGGA
>CAZLIJ010000126.1:0-5188 GCA_964559305.1 uncultured Oscillospiraceae bacterium
GGATACTATCAGCGCACAGTCTATGCCCCCCGAAATGAGCCTGTTTTGGCTATGGCTGCGGCTTTCCGTTTCTGTTTCGGAGTAGGCCTGCTTTACGTTGACCACCGCCTGCCAGTTGGACAGCCGCCGCATAAGGTCGGAGGCCTGCTCGGGCAGCATGGTCAGCTTGTCTCCGGACATCAGAAGCTGCCTTGCCACGCTTTTTGCTTTCTTTTCTATGCTGCCCTTGTCAATCATGCCGGAGCTGACGTAGTCGGCAACGATCTCCATAACGTTAAGCTCCGGTGTGATGCCGGAGAGCATACCCTGTATCACCAGCAGACTGCGGCCCAGCATGGTCAGCGACGAGGGCACGGAAACGTCGTAAAGATTCAGCATATCCACAAACTCGGTGACGATGGAGCCCAGATCCATATCCGCCATGGACATGGATTTATACTTGGATAAAAGGGCGTCCACGCTGGAGCAGACCTGCAGCCTGTCCGGCGCCCGCTCGTATTGCCCCAGACTGAGCAGCACGTCGGTGAGAGCCAGAGAGTCGTTATCATATATGGTTTTGATAATACCCATATACAGGTCAGCCTCCCGCTTGGTGAGGCGGCCCATCATGCCCAGATCCAGCCAGATTATTTTGCCGTCCTGCACACGGATATTGCCAGGGTGAGGGTCGGCATGGAAAAACCTGTCGGTGGTTATCTGCTTTATGTAGTTGTTGACAAGCTTGGTGGCGACCTCGTCCAGATCGTAGCCCCCGGCTGTAAGCCCGGCGGTGTCGTCTATCTGGAAGCCGTCTATGCGCTCCATGATAAGGATATCTCTGGTGGAAAGCTCGGTTATTACATTGGGGCAGCCCACATAGGCCACATCCCGGTTGTTATCCCGGAATTCCTGAATATTCCTGGCCTCAATGCCAAAATCCAGCTCCTCCTGCAAAGCCTTCCACATCTCGTCCAGCACCTTGCCGAAATCCAGCGCGCCGCCTATGGGGGTATACTTCATAAGCCCCGCGGCTTTTTTCATCAGGGTGATGTCCCGCTCCATGGTTAGCTGTATGCCAGGGCGCTGAACCTTTATCACAACCGGGGTGCCATCCAGCAGGGCGGCCTCGTGCACCTGGGCGATGGAGGCGGAGCCCAGGGGGACATAGCTTATATGTGAGAATATCTCCTGCCAGGGGCGGTCATAGCGCTGGGAAATGATACGTCCCACCTGCTCGGGGGGCATGGGGGTCACATCGGTGCGCAGCCCCTCCAGCGCGGCACAGTATTCCCGTGGCAGAATGTCCGAGCGCATGGACAGTATCTGACCGAATTTAACAAAGGTGGGGCCCAGATCCTCAAATATGGACCGCAGCTTTTCCGGCGTCATGCCCTGGGTGAACTGGTGCTTTTTCAGGATGGCCAGAATCTCCCCGAAGCGTTTGCCGTTTTTCAGATGCTTTACGGACTCAGTTCCCATTTATTTTTTTCTTCCTGCATACTCAGCAGCTTTTCCAGCAGCTTTGCCCGCTGGTCGGCAGAAAGCTCCTCAACGTTGATATCGGACTTCTCGCTGTCCGCCGGCGCGGACTCGGCCCGCTTGTGCTTCAGCTCCTCGTTCAGCGCCCGGCCTTTTTCCACGGTGACTTCGCCGCGCTTGACGCACTCGTCCACCACCTGACCCAGCTTTTCATAGCCCAGCTCCGCCGCGCCTACGCCGGCCACAACGAGCTTTCTCAGATAATCGCTTCCCTTTTCCATAATTCTTACCTCGTTTCAAAATATCAGTATGTGCTGTCTATATTTTTCATTATGTCCAGATAAAAGCTTTTTGTATCGGCGGCGCCGGAGTTGAAAACTCCGCCTATCACGGCCAGATGGTCCAGCCGTCTGACAGGCATCACGTTCCATATGCCCGCTTTGAATGCCGTGTCGCCGCCGCCGTGAACGCAAAAAGCGTCCCCCTTTGGGTACATGGCGGAAAGAGTGTTTACAAGCCCGTCGTTTGGCAGCCAGTCCCGGCCTATGCTTACGCCGCCGGGAGTTTCCGAAGCGCACCAGCGGCCCATGGCGGCGCAGAAGCGCATCAAAAGCGGCGTCATGCCCGCGTCGGGCAGCTGATCGTAGCTCAAAAGGCTGAAATGGGTCCGGCAGGCCGGATAGGAAAAGTAAAACTTGCCGGGAAAAAGCGTCAGGGTCTTGTTCAGGGCCATGGAGCTGTCCACGGAAAGGTCTGAAAGCGCGTGGTCGCCGCTCTCCAGAAAATCAGCACCCATCATCCGCGCCAGCGCGTCCGGCAAAGACTCGCCGGGGGAGCGGAAAAAGCCGAACTGATCCAGCTGAAAATCATATAGTCCCTTGAAATCGGAGATACCCAGCGCTTTGGCGGCGGCGGTGAACAGCCTTACCATGCTGTCTGTGAGATCTGGGGAGCAGTTTACCAGCGTTGTGCCGTTATGGGGCGCTGCCAGCGCGGAAATTGAGCGCACCCAGTTGCCTCGGCCACCTTCAAAAAACGGGGAGGGCTTCACACCGGCGGCTTTGGCGGCCTCCAGCTCCCGGGGGCGGCCATTGGCCAGTATATCAAGAAAAAGTCTGGCGGTGGCGCCGCCGAAGCTGTGAGCCACTATGTCTATCCTTTTATCATCGCCCCAGCCTTCAAAAAGGGGTTTTCCATAGTCTGTGCCCCAGCGGGAGTGATTGTATTCTTTGCTGTGTCCAACGCCGTAGTCCGTCCTGCCGCCGGTGAGCTGGGCGTAAAGCTCGCAGGCCCTGTCCCAGGCGCTGGACAGAGCGCCCAGCGAGGCGGCATGGCAGTCGTAGCCCAGGGTGCGAAGCCAGGCGAGAACGTCGCAGGAGGCAAGGCCCCAGTATGGCACGGCGGCATATATATCGTCCCGCTCTCCCCAGCCGAGAAAGCCGTGGACGAACACGGTGGGGCCGCGCTGAGCCGGTACGGCGACCTCCGGAGCGGGACTTTCAAATAATCTGTCGGCAAGCATCATTGCAGAGCCTTTCCGAAATCAAAATTGACGGCGCGAAGCCGTGATGCCATTATAAGCATTTCCTTCTGCCCCGTCAAGAATATGACAAAAGTCGCGATTTATGCCCTCACGCGCACTTGCCGGGAGCAAGAAAAGCAATCTGCCGAAATTACGGAGCCGGAAAAGATTACTGTTGAGATTTTTGACAGGGCGGAGTATAATATTACCAAATTCATAAAGGAGAAGTATATGAGCAATATGCGTAATGTACAGTACGTCTGCCCAAAATGTGGCTGCAACACCTATATATCCGACCAGTTCCAGGCCACAGGCGGGGATTTTTCCAAGCTGTTCAATGTTCAGAACAAGCGGTTTTGCACCATTTCCTGCACCAATTGCGGGTATACTGAGCTTTATAAAGAAGAAACTGACACCGGCATGAATATACTCGACTTCCTTATGAACGGCTGAAAAAAAGGGGGATATATATGTTTTGGGGATTAGCGGCCACGGGGGCCTATGGCTTTGCCGCGGCAAAGTATGTTACCCACAGAGTCAAAAAGCCCGAGCTGGACAAGCTTTTTTTGAAGCTCCATGTGGCGGCGGGGGCGCTGCTGCCTGTGGCGGCGGGGATACACACAGTGCTTATGTTCAAGAAAAAACCCTCTCCCGGCCAGATTCTTACCGGACTTATGGCCGACGCGGGCATAGTGGGACTTATGTACAGCCACTTCTTTTCTAAAAATCTTGGCAAAAAAGCCATGCCCATCCATCGCTTTTCAACAGTGTTTACAGGAGCCGGCATTGCGGCTCACTGCATAAAAAACGCAACAAAATGAGGAGGAAACAAACAATGACCATTGGCAATTTGACAATTGACGACAAGACCGCCCAGAAAGCGTGCCTGGGCCTGTACGGTGTGTTCGGCATCATGGCAATGCGCAAAAAACCTCTGCCGCTGGTGGCACTGATGGGTACTCACCTTGCTGAGTACTTCCTGAAAGCCAGACTGCTGGCCGACGAGAACGCTATTGACAGACCCAAGGCGTTTGTCATGTGCCTGCTTTACGGCATCACCTGGTGGAAGCCCATCGAGGGTAAATAAAGTTCCGCTGCCCGCCGGTAATCCGGCGGGCAGTTTGAAAAAAGGCGGAAAGATTTATGATCCAGATCTGCGGAGACAACAATTTTGAAAACGGAACATATCAGAGTGAGCGCTGGTCGGCGCCGGTTATCCAGTCGCCGGAGGAGCTGGCGGTCTATCTCAGGGACGCCGGAATAGCGGGGCGCAGGATAGCCCATGTGCGCTCTGTGGGCCCGGCTTATAACTTTTCACAGGAGTGGATGCAAAACTATGCCATTGCCGCGGCCATGAAGGCGGCGGATTCCAAAGAAGCGTTCCCGCCCATCATCGAGTGCATACCCGACGGGCAGATCTTAAGCCGCCTGATGCTGGTGGACAAGCCCGTTATTCTGGAATTCGACACCGGCGACACTCTTGGCGTGCTGTTTGACAGGGGCAGCGAAGTGCGTGTGGGGCTAAACACCCTTCCCGCAATGCTGACCTCCGGCCCCCAGGCCGGAAACGTGGACACGGACGTGCTGTTTTCGGAAGCTGTCGGAAAGCGCATAACGGGGCTTGAGGTGGGCCGCAGAAAAGACCTGCCGGAGGATTGGCTTAAGCCCCAGGGCGAGGACTGGGAAGCGCAGGATACGCTTATCGCCTACATCCTTTTCCGGCTGGAGGGCGAGGTGGGTCTTGCCTTTGAGCCCTTTAAGGAGACTGGCCGCGTGTTTCTTATCGGCGCGGACAAAAAGCTGCGCCCCATTACTTTCGGCCAGCTCCGCCCAGCGCTTACGCTGGAGCCTCTGGGCGAAAACAATATGGAAGTGTGATCAAAAACAGCTCCGCGATACTTTCACGGAGCTGTTTAATATGGAGGTTGAAGTGTTTTTTGACAAGAAGAAAAAACCTGCTAAAAAGCGCACCGCCGACGACGATGAGGACGAAGACGACGAAGTTGTGATGTACGAGGAGGAAGAGGGGGAGGACTAATACCGCTCCTCCCACAGGAAAAGCCCCCTTGCCGGGGCGGTGAAGCCCGCGTTCTGCCGGTCTCGTGATTCGATTATCTCAGGGACAGTGTCCGCGCCGCGGCTGCCAAGGCCAATTTCCAGCAGCGTGCCGGTCATTATGCGCACCATGTTGTATAAAAACCCGTCCCC
>CAZLIJ010000127.1:0-443 GCA_964559305.1 uncultured Oscillospiraceae bacterium
GACGCTCATAGTAGCCCTCATGCCATTCGGAGCGGTTTATGGGCATATCGATGCACTCAACAAAAAACTTGTCGTTGGGAATGAGCTTGCAGTAATCGAAATACGACTCCATGCGGTTCATAGTGGTGCAGCATTCCTGTCCCACCAGCGCGTCAAGGAAGTTGTATCCGCCTTCGAAAGCGCGTTCCAGAATGCTCTTGGAATACGGGCAGGAGCGGTTGGTCATGTAATACGTGGCCATATCCGTGCTTGTGCAGCGCGGCGCCCTCAGTCTCACCCCGAAACAGCCCTCCACATCCAGCAGCAGCTCAGGAATGTGAGAGCAGTTGTAGCCCAGCGCCAGCTTGCCCTCTTTTCGGGCCTGCTGAACAAGGGCGTTGTTGGCGTCCTGGAGAAGATCCTCGAAGTAGATCAGATGCTTAAGATCTTTCATGTTACCCCCC
>CAZLIJ010000127.1:453-1124 GCA_964559305.1 uncultured Oscillospiraceae bacterium
CGGCCGGACACTGTTATTCCGGCATCCGAAGACGCCGGTTTTACTTTTATATTGTATTACTTTGACAAATCTCCGTCAATTGAATTATACATATTCTCCTATTTGGCTAAAGTAACAAAAGACACCTTGGGCATAATGCTTAAGGTAAAAGTCATATATTTAGACGCATCGCGTCTATACGTCCAAAAGCAAAATGTCAGCTGATATGACAATACCTCTCTGTTTCCAGAGAGGTATTGATAATATCTGGTTTAGCCAAGGGGGAACCCGGGCTGTTTTCAGGGCAATCTGCATCATCCGGGCAAAGCTGTCCCGGCTTATTTTGCCACGCTGTACAGATCTTCGCGAAGGCGGGTGAATGTGGGCAGTTCCCTGCGCACTGTGTCCACCTCGTTCAGGTCTATGTCGCAATATAGCAGCTGCTCTTTTTCGTCGCAGGCAGCCTCCACCATGCCATAAGGCCCAGCCACCGCTGAGTGACCCCAGCACTCATATTTGAAGCCCTCATGTCTGGCGCAGGCAGCGCCCACAAACCACAGCTCGTTATCCATGGCTCTTGAGCGGACGGTAAGCTCCCAGTGGGCCGGGCCGGTGGTCATGTTGAACTGAGCCGGCACTATTATGATCTCAGCACCCCGTTTTGCCATGGCCCGTATCAGCTCCGGAAAGCG
>CAZLIJ010000127.1:1134-5141 GCA_964559305.1 uncultured Oscillospiraceae bacterium
ATCAAAGCAGATGGCCACGCCCATACGGCCATATTCGGTGTCGAACACGCATATATCGTCCCCCGGCGTAAAATAGTCAGACTCTTTGAATGTGATCCCGCCTGCAATATCCACATCAAACATATGGGCCTTGCGGTGTCTGGCGATTATTTTTCCTGTTTTATCAAATACAAAGCAGGTGTTGTAAAGCTCTTTCCCTTCCCGCTCCGGTATGGAGCCGCCCACAAGGATAACGCCGTATTCCCTCGCCCAGCAGGACATCCGCCCAACGCTCTCCCCATTCTGCGGCTCTGCGAAGCTGTCAAAATACTTCCGGGTATAGGGACAGGAAAACATCTCCGGCAAAGCCACCACACCGGCTCCGTTTTCGGCGGCTTCCCGAACCATGGCTTCCGCTTTATCCATGGTCTTCCGCTTTTCAAGCTCCGTTCTCACCTGACATACGGCTAATTTAAATCTGCTGTCGCTCACAGCTGTCAGCCCCTTACATTTAAATAATTATGGATCTACTGGTCACGAGGGTCATATTTTTGCCTTGCTTCCAAGCCCTTTGAGTATGATCTCAGCCACCGACTGGGACTGTTTTTTGTATTCTCTGCCACCCAGATACAGTTTTTCCACCTTCAGCTCCTTCAGCTTTTCACTGGGGATGTCATAGGGGCTTTGAGAGAGCAGCGCCATATCCGCTATCTTCCCCACCTCCAGCGAGCCCCGCTCGCTTTCGTCAAAGGACATGAGGCAGCCGTTGTATGTGGACATACGCAGGGCCTGCCTTATATCCACCGCCTGCCGGGGATTGGAGTGGTTCACCGCTTTATGAAGCCATACTATGGGGTCAGGATCGGTGCAGGGGCCATCGCTGCCGAAGGCCACAAGGCAGCCCCGCTCCATAAACGACCGCACCGGGTTCAGCGCCCCACAGCGCTCACTGCCCATCAGGCTCTCTATGTACTCTGCCGGCTCCTGCCGCCAGTTGTCAAAGGCTATCTGCATGGGCAGGCAGATATGATATTTCGCGCATATGTCCATCCCCTCCGGCGTGGGCAGGCAGGCGTGGATTATGCCGTGGCGGTGATCGGTGCGGGGAAAATCGTCCAACGCCGCCTTAATGGCTCTGGCCGCCTGGTCAAAGGCCCTGTCGCCGATGGCGTGCAGCTCGATCTGAAGTCCCAGCCGGTTGGCCTTTTTGCAAAACTCCGTCACCTTCTCGTCGCTGTAATACAGCACCCCGCTGTCGCCGTTGAGATAGGGCTGGTTCATTGCCGCGTCCCCTGAGCCGTAGCAGCCGTCCAGCGCGCAGGCAAAGCAGCCGCCTATCCGCGGCAGATGCCTTGAGGTGGCCGCCCCGGTATCCATAGACTGGGGGAAAATCCTTATCTGCATACCGCTTTGAACGCTGGAAGCAAACAGTTTTTCCAGGCTTATGTCCATATCCATGGGAAAGCCAACTCCGCTGACGGAATGGATCATTCCGATTCCGTGTTCCGCTTCGTAATCCACAGCCTGCTGCATATATTTCATAAGCCTGAACACCGGCACGGAGTTGGAAAGGTAGTTTGAGACAGCGAAAAACGCCTCCTGATTCATCTCTCCCGTGTCAGGATGACAGCCCCGCAGTCCGCTTATCTTCTTCTCAAGCCTTTTCATCAGCCTGGAGTTCACAATACAGGCGTGGCCGTCGTATTTGATTATAACAACAGGCTTGTCCGGGCAGGCCTCGTCCAGATCCCGGCGGCTGACCAGTTTTCGCTCTGCCACGGAATACGGGGACGCGCCGAAGGCGATAAGGGTCTTTTTGTTGTTGCCCTCTTTCTGGGCAAATTTTCTTACCATCTCTTTTATCTGTGCGTTTGAAACGGCCTCCATGACGTTCAGCCCGGCGTTGAAAAGCGAAAAGGACGCGAAGTGCTGGTGCGTATCAACAAATGCCGGGATGAGCGCCCGCTCTCCCAGCTCCTCCACCGGCACACACGCGTATTCCCGGGGCAGCGCATCGCCCACGAAGGCTATGCGCCCGCCATTCTCCACAAGGTATCTGAACTCATTGTCGGCTTTGTCCACTGTAAGAATATGCCCGCTGTAAACCTTCATATCATGCCTCCTGTACAAAGTTTTTTGTCTTTTTTAATTATAGCACATCGGCGGGCGCTTTTGTTGCATTTTGTCTGCCGGTCTGGATTTGGGGCAGCGGGTTCAGCTGCGGGACTGTCGATTCTATTATAATTTTATTATCTTTTGTCCTTTGCTCCGATTGACGCGCGGACTTGGTTAGTTTAATATATTTCTATAAAACAAAAGAACTGTGGGCAGTGCAGAACGCTTCGTTGGGTTTCGGCTTTGACGGTCCTTTGCGCGGCTGCGCCGCGGGAAAGCGGCCTTTGATCCCACGGATATACTTAACTGAGGAAAGGCGTATAGAAATGCTTAAAATTCTTATTTGTGTCAAGCAGGTTCCGGATGTGGACCTTGTGAAGATGGATCCCGAAACCGGGAATCTCGTGCGGGATGGCGTTCCCACCATGCTCAACCCGCTGGATTCCTTCGCATTGTCCGCCGCACTGTCTGTAAAGGAAAAATACGGCGCAGAGATCACCGCCATAACCATGGGGCCACCCATGGCGGAAAGCGTGCTGCGTGAATGTCTGTCTTTCGGCGCGGACAGGGCCGTGCTGATAACGGGGCGCGCCTTTGGCGGCGCCGATACTCTCTCCACCAGCTACCCCATCGCCATGGCCGCCAAGAGTCTTGATAAATTTGACCTCATCTTCGCCGGTACGGAATCTCTGGACGGCGCCACAGGGCAGATGGGCGCCCAGTTGGCTGAGCGTTTCGACGCATCTCAGATAACCGGCTGCCTTGAAATCATGGATGTGGACGAAAAAGACAGGTGCGTAACAGCCAAACGAGAGCTTGAGCACGGCGTTATGACTGTCATGGCCACCCTCCCCTGCCTTATCACCCCGGAAAAATCCGGCTACCCCACCCGTCTGCCATCGCTTAAAGGCAAACTGGCCGCAAGAAAAGCGCCGATCACCGTGCTGACCGAAAACGACATTCCAGATCTGGACATGGAGCTTATCGGAGTGCCCGGCAGCGGCACAGTAGTGCCTAAAATATACCCGCCGGTACTGCCGGAGCCGGGTCAGATGCTGGATATGGGCTCTGATGACGCCAATGTCACCGGCCTTATTGAGATTCTGGCCGGCAAGGGTCTGGTGTGAGGAGGAATATTATGGAAAAGCAAGATTATAAAGATATGTTCGTATACATAGAGCATGACGGAAAAACCGCAGCCCCGGTGGGTCTTGAACTGTGCTGCGAAATAAGAAAGCTTTGCGACCGCACCGGCGACAAGCTTTGCGCCGTGGTTTTAGGCGATCTGCCGCAGGCGGAGCTGGAAAAAGTTATGGACTGCGGCACAGACACGGTCATCCGCGTGTCCGGCACCGGCTACCAGCATTACAGCCCCGACGCGTATGCCAACGCCTTCACTGTACTGAGCAACAAATATCACCCTTCCGCGGTGTTTGTGGGCGGCAGCATTAATGGCCGTGACTTCGCGCCGAAATTCGCCGTGCAGGTGAACACAGGCTGCACCAGCGACGCCATTGAGCTGGAGTATGACCCCGGCACCGGCGACATTCAGTTTATTGAGCCCGCCGTGGGCGGCAAGATAATGGCCGTTATCACTGTGCCCAAGCTCCGCCCCCAGGTCGGCACAATACGGCCCGGCACCTTTGTCTACGCGCCCACCGGAAAGCGTCCGGGTGTAAACATCATCGACGAGAAGATCGATTTTGCCGCCAGCGCCATAAAGTGCCGCTTTGTGGACTATTGCGAGGATGCGTCCGACCCCGCGCTGGACATCTCCGGGGCAGAGATAATTGTGTGCGTGGGCAACGGTCTGAAAGACGACAGTCTGCCCCGTTACAGGGAGCTGGCGGAATTGTTGGGCGGCAAGCTGGGCTGCACCCGGCCGGTCACAGACAGGGAACTGCTGCCCTATA
>CAZLIJ010000128.1:0-5046 GCA_964559305.1 uncultured Oscillospiraceae bacterium
TATACATAGCCCTGCTCGATGAGCGGGCGCATAAAGCGGAAGAAGAAAGTCAAAAGCAGGGTGCGGATATGGGCGCCGTCCACATCGGCATCGGCCATGATGACTATTTTGTGGTAGCGGAGCTTGTTCACGTCAAACTCGTCCCCGATGCCGGCGCCCAGCGCCACGATGACGGGGTTTAGCTTGTCGTTGCCGTAGACCTTGTCCGCCCGGGCCTTTTCCACATTGAGCATTTTGCCCCACAGCGGCAGAATGGCCTGAAAACGGGAGTCCCGGCCCTGGGTGGCGGAGCCGCCGGCGGAGTCGCCCTCGACGATGTATATTTCGGTGAGGGAGGCGTCCCGCTCGTTGCAGTCCCGCAGCTTGTCCGGCATCTGACCGGATTCAAGCCCCGTCTTGCGCCGGACGGATTCTCTTGCCCGTCTGGCGGCCTCTCTTGCCCGGTTGGCGGTCATGGTCTTTTCCAGTATGGCCTTGCCAACGGCGGGGTTTTCCTCCAAAAACTGCTCCAGCTTGTCAGAAACCACGCTGTCCACCAGCGTGCGGATCTCGGAGTTGCCCAGCTTGGCCTTGGTCTGACCCTCAAACTGGGGGTTGGTGAGCTTGACAGAGATGACGGCTGTAAGACCCTCCCGGCAATCCTCGCCGGAAAGGCTGTCCCCATCCTTCAAAACGTTTACCTTTTTGCCGTAGGCGTTGAGCACCCTTGTCAGCGCGGCCTTGAAGCCCGTTTCGTGCATTCCGCCCTCCGGCGTGTGGATGTTGTTGGCAAAGGAGACTATGACTTCGTTATAGCTGTCGTTCCACTGCAGAGCTATCTCGGCTATGCTGTCGTCCTTTTCGCCGGACATATATATTACCCCGTCGTGAAGGGGGTCCTTGTTGCGGTTTATATAGCTGACGAATTCCCGGATGCCGCCCTGATAGCACATCTCGTCCCGCTGCTCCATGCCCGGGCGCTCGTCCTCGGTGGATATGTGCAGGCCGCCGTTCAAAAAGGCCTGCTCGCGCATACGGGTGTGGAGAATATTGTAATCGTACTTTGTATCCTCAAACATCTCCGGGTCGGGCTTGAAGCGCACCACCGTGCCGGTGTGGTCGGTTTCACCCACAACGGTCATGCCTTCGGTTATGCCGCCCCGGGAGAATTTCATGCGGTACATTTTGCCGTCCCTGTGGACTGTGACTTCCAGCCACTCGGAAAGGGCGTTGACAACAGAAGCGCCCACGCCGTGAAGACCGCCGGAGACCTTGTAGCCCCCGCCGCCGAACTTGCCGCCGGCGTGGAGCACGGTGTAGACCACCTCAAGGGCGGGCTTGCCGGTCTGACCCTGAATGTCCACGGGGATGCCGCGGCCATCGTCGGTGACGCGGATGATGTCCCCCGGCTCTATCACAACTTCGATGTGCCCGCAGTAGCCGGCCAGGGCCTCGTCTATGGAGTTATCAACGATTTCATACACCAGATGGTGCAGTCCGGAGGAGGAGGTGGAGCCGATATACATGCCCGGCCGCTTGCGCACAGCCTCCAGTCCTTCCAGTACCTGAATTTGACTTGCGTCGTATTCCTGTTCGACTTTATCGGTTATTTCTGACATATTGGAACTTCCTTTGCAGTTTGTTTTTCTTTATATGGCTGTCAGTGGTGCCGCCGCTCTTTTCAGCAGCGTTGCCGTTGACATCTGGCTCAGATATATTCTATCCTCTCCGTCGGCAAAGCAGACGACAAAGGATTTCGGCAGGTCCTCCGCCGCGTTTATCACCTTTCCGGCTTTTTCCGCCGCCGCCAGAAATTTTCTGGTGATGTGTGACTGGGAGGTATTGTCCAGATCAAATACGCCCACCACCGTGTCGCTGCGCACCACGGTCTGGCTGCCCAGATGCAGATAAATCATTCTATCCGCCCTTTCGAAACGTGCAGCACCCTGCCGCCGGTGCGTTTTGATATGCCCTCGTCCTCGCAGCAGGTGATAAGGGTCTGGCCGCCGCCGATGCGGTTCAATACAAATTCCTGACGCTTCTGGTCAAGCTCGGACAAAACGTCGTCCAAAAGCAGTATGGGGTGCTCGCCGGTCTCGACCAGGTCAATCTCCCGCTCGGCAAGCTTTATTGAAAGAGCCGCGGTTCTGGTCTGGCCCTGAGAAGCAAAAGAGCGGGCCGAGCGCCCGTTAACGCTTATCTCCAGATCATCCTTGTGGGCGCCGGTAAGGCACTGGCAGGAGTCAAGTTCCGCCTGCCGGTGAGCCTCCTGATGATCGCAGATGGCGTAATATATCTCTTTTTCCGAGGCGAAGGGGTCTTTTATGGTGCTGACGGTCTTATATTCGATCTTCAGCTCCTCGCCGCTGGAAAAATCCGCGTGGATAGGCCCGGCGGCTTCCTCCAGCCGGGCGGCATAGGCGGCTCTGTATCGTATGAGCCGGGCGGACATTCGGCATACGCCGTCGGAAAACTCGTCCAGCGTGTCCAGCAGGGAAGGCTTCTCGTGCCAGTCCTTCAAAATGCGGGTCTTTTGCTCGTAATACCGATTGAAGTCGGAGAGAAAGCCCGCATACCGTGGCCGGATCTGGCTTATGGCGTTGTCCATAAGCTTTCTTCTGGCGGCGGAGCCGTCCTTTATAAGATTTAGATCGTCGGGGCAGAAAAGGACCACATTCACCGTCTGGGCAAGCTCCGCGGCGGTTTTGCGCACGGAATTGACCTGTACGCTTTTCCGCGCTCCCGGACGAATATCTATTTTTACGGTCTGATCTCGCTCCCGGCTTTGTACCTGGGCCAAAATCTCCGCCGAATCGTATCCAAAGCCCACCAGCTCCCTGTCGAACCGGGTTCGAAAGGAGCGGCCTGTGGAGAGCATATATACGGCTTCCAGCAGATTTGTTTTTCCCTGTGCGTTTTCCCCGTATATGACGTTGGTGCCCGGGGAAAAATCCGCGCTTTCCCACTGATAATTTCTAAAGCCGTTGAGAGCTATTTTTTCAACGTTCATTAAGCCTTTTCCAGTTCATAAGAATACTTTCCGCACTCTACCCTGTCGCCGGGGCGCAGCTTCTTTCCTCTCATGGTGCACTTTTCGCCGTTGACGGTGACTTCGCCGTTTTCAACGGCGTCCTTGGCCTCGCCGCCGGTAGTAAAGGCTCCGGCAAATTTGAGAAAGGAATCCAGCTTGATAAATTCCGTGTTTATCGCTATTTTTTCCATATCATTCACCGGCCCGCAGTCTTACCGGCAGAATCATATATACAAAGTTCTGCTCGCCCTGGGCTGGGGTGAGGGTGCAGGGGGATGAGCCGGTATTGAGAGACACCACCAGCTTATCCGTGGGCGCGGCCTTCACGGCGTCCATCAGATACTTGTCGTTAAAGCCGATTTCCAGCTCGTCGCAGGCGCCTTCGCAGGTGCATATATCCTCTGCTCTGCCGATGGGGGTGATGCAGGAAAAGTCTATAACTCCGTCCTTGAAAACAAGGCGCACTGGATTTTTGGTCTTTTCGTCGATTATCAGGGACACGCGATCCACGGCCAGCATGAATTCGCCCCTGTCCACAGTGACGGCTGAACGGAAGTTTTCCGGAACAGCCTTGCGGTAATTTAGAAAATCCCCCTCCAGCCGGCGTGACACAACAACAGTGCTGCCAACTTCAAAGGATATGTGCTTTGAGCCCACGGAAATGACCACGTCGCCCTCGTCCCCGCAGATACGCTCCACATCGGAAAGCGCCGTACCGGGTACGATGAACTCGCTTTTTTCCATGTTGGCATTTTCAAGCTTTTCACGCCTCAGGGCCAGCCGATAGCCGTCCACCGATATAAGGGAGAGCCTGTCGCCTTCTATTTCAAAAAGGGTTCCGGTGTATACCGGCCTGCTGTCATTGTCGGAAACGGCGAACAGTGTTTCGTTTATCATGCTTTTAAGAAGCTTCTGGGGCAGGGTGACGCTGTGGGCGCCGTCCACCTCGGGAAGCTCGGGATAATCTGAAGCGTCCATGCTCATAAAGGAAAATTCCGTCTTGCCGCATTTTACAGTGGTCATGCCGCCCTCGTCCGAGGAGATATTGACTATTCCGTCGGGCATACGGCGTATCATTTCGCCGAAAAGTCGCGCGCCAAGTACGACAGCGCCCGGTTCAGCCACATCGGCTTCGATAAACGTGTATATTCCTTTTTTAAGGTCGTAGCCGGTTATTTTAACGTCCTTGCCGGCTTCGATTAGCAGACCCTCCAGCGCCGGAATAGGGCTTTTTGCCGCCGAAGCTCTGGCGGCTGTTGCTGTGGCGTTCTGAAGTAAAAACTTTTCACAAGCGAATTTCATACGGTATATCCTCCAGCCGTTTAGTATTATGAATAAATAAATAATAATTTTTAGTAACCTTAGTATTAGGGAAAAAAACTGTTGAAAAGCGCGGGAAACGCCTGAAAATAAAAGAGTTTCGGTGTTTAAAAAATTGTGCGGAATTTTAAGGTTTTCAACAGGGCTGAAATCGCGAAAATAAAGACGACAAAAACAAACACGGACTTAACAGCTTTTGCACATCTGTCGGTGGAAAAATCAGTTGTTGTTATTGATGTTTGAGGTGATGTCCCGCACCACGGCGGCGGTTTCGGGATCGGTTTTCAAAAGAGTTTCCACCTTGCGTATTGAGGAGAGCACGGTGGTGTGGTTGCGGTCCTCGAACTGGGCGCCGATGTCTTTAAGGGACATATTGGTCAGTGTGCGGATAAGGTACATGGAAATCTGTCTTGCGGCGGCAACATTTTTGCTGCGGTTCTGACCTCTCAGCTCGTCCTCGGAAAGGGAGTAGTACTCCGCGGTGGCCTTTATGATGTAGCCCGGGGCGGGAATGAAGGTGCCGATGCGGATAACGTCCTTTATGGCGCGCTTGACGGATTCGGTGTCTATGGTGTCGTTTAAAATCTCACGGTAAGCTGTCAGGCGTTTTATAACGCCCTCTATCTGGCGGATGTTGGCGGTTATGTTTTCCGCTATATAGGCCACGGCCTCGTCTGAGATTATGAGACCCAGCTGGGCGGCCTTGTTGCGGGTAA
>CAZLIJ010000129.1:0-3798 GCA_964559305.1 uncultured Oscillospiraceae bacterium
GCTCCAACGAGACCCGCAGCTTCAACACCACCAACCTGCATTTTATAGGCTTCAACCTGCAAAGCAAATTCTTCCAGAGCCGGGAACTGCAATACGCCTTCACCTTTGCCTTTGACCGCAAGTATATGGCCAACACCCTGATGCAGGGCAACGCGCTGGCCGCCTGCGCCCCCATAAATCCCGCCAGCCCTCTTTACAACAAGTACTTTGACCAGACCTATTCCTACGACCTTGAGCAGTGCAAGACCGTTCTTGCCCAGCTGGGTGTGGAGGATTACGACGACGACGGGATGATGGAGTATATGATAGGCGGCGCCCCGGTGGAGCTGGACATCAACTTCGCGGTGTGCTCCGATTCCGGCGTGAAGGTCAGCATGGCGGAAAAATTCGCATTGGACATGAAGGGCCTGGGCATCACCGTAACTGTGAAAAAGCTGAACTATTCCGACTATAAGGCGGCCCTCACCGCCGGCACCTTCGATATGTACTACGGCGAGGTCAGACTGTCCCCGGACTTCGACCTCAGCTGCCTTCTGGCCAGCGGCGGTTCGGCAAATTACAGCCGGGAAACGGATTCCGAAAACGCCGCGCTTATCGACGCCTATCTTGCCGCCGGGGACGATTCCCGCCGGCAGGCCTGCGACGATATGTGCAGCTATATAGCCCAGACAGCGGCAATAATTCCCATCTGCTTTGAAAAGCACCAGATCATCACCCACAAGGGCGTCATCACCGGCATGACGGTCAATCAGAACGAGCCCCTGTGCAGCTTTGCCAAGTGGAAGATAAATATCTGACGGATGAGGAGGATGAGCCATGACAGACAGAGAGCTTATGAATCTTGCGAAGGCCGCGTCGAAAAACTCTTATTCGCCCTACTCCCGCTTCCCGGTGGGGGCGGCGCTGGAGTGTGACGACGGCGCGGTGTTTACGGGCTGCAACGTGGAGAACGCCGCCCTTGGCAGCACCATCTGCGCCGAGCGCACCGCCTGCTGCAAGGCGGTCAGCGAGGGGCACAGGCGCTTCACCCGCATCGCCATTTACGGCGAGGGGGAAAATTACTGTATGCCCTGCGGCGCCTGCCGCCAGTTTCTCACGGAGTTTTCCCCGGAGATGGAGGTGCTGTGCGCCAAAGTCGGGGACAGATACGTCAGCTATAAGCTCAGCCAGCTGCTGCCCCACACCTTCGTCCTGTGAGCCCATGGAGCTGGAGCAGATACGCGTTTTTCTGGCCGTGGCCGACACGGGCAGCTATACCAAAGCCGCCCGCGAGCTTTTCATCAGCCACTCCACCACCTCCAGAGCCGTGTCGGCGCTGGAAGGGGAGCTGGGAACAAAGCTGGTGGACAGGCAGGGCGGCCGGGTACTGGGTCTCACCCCGGCGGGGGAGATATTGAGAGACCGGGGCAGGGCGCTGCTGAAACAGTCGGAAGATATAAGATCGGCGGTCAGCGCCGCGAAGTAATACATATTCAGGGATATTGGAGAGAGATATGAGATCAAAAAAAATCGGCAGAAGGACCATCATCCTGCTGCTGGCAGCCGTTTTGCTGTTGCAGACCGGCGCGCTGGCCATGAGCAGCAGCACGGAGTTTTCCGATGTGCCGGCAGACGCCTGGTACTTAAAACAGCTGGACAAGATAATGACCTACACCCCGGGCATTTTCACCGGCAAGCCTGACGGCGACGGTGACGGCAAGCCCGATTTTGACCCGGAGGGTACCCTTACAAGGGGTGAATTCTGCAAAATACTGGCCATCGCCGGGGACGAGCGCTTTATGCAGCTTTCCGGCAACCAGGCCCCCTACGACCCCACCCCCAAGAGCGGGGAGCACTGGGCCGCGCCCTACTGGGGCATCCTGAACAAGTACAAGGTCTTTGAGGGCCTTGATTTTGCGGGCAACTGGGTAAGTCTGAATACCGATATAACCCGCTATGAAATGGCCGTTATGATAATAAACTTCCTTGTCAACGTCCAGTGGGAGAATACCATCAAGGCCGTGAACCCGGAAAAAGTCATCACCGACTATACGTCCATACCCTCCGGCTACCGGGAGGCGGTGGTGCAGGTATACGGCAAGGGCGTCATCACCGGCTTTGACGACGGCACCTTCCGCGGGGACAAGACCCTTTTGAGATGCCAGGCGGTATCCGTTATCCAGCGGATTTTGTGGAACAACGACCGCCGCGCGGCAAGCTTTGTGGACAACACCGTTCAGACCGTTATCACCAAGCCCTCCGGCTATGTGCCCGCCGCCACCCAGTGGCAGAAAAACGGCTGGATAGACGGCTACGGAAAGATCAACGATCAGCTCAAAACCGTCCTGTTCGGCTCGTCCGGCAAGAGCTATTTCACCTCCTCCTCCGACGCGGCCAACTATATGAAGACCGTCACCGTGCCGGTGTGGAAGCTCAACAGCAGCGGAGCAAAATACGCGGCAAAGGTCAGCATTACCGTCAATAAGGCCGTGGCAGACGATGTGGTGGGCATCTTCACCCAGATATACAACAGCGCTGAAAAGTTCCCCATCGAAAGCGCCGGCGGCGCCCGTTATACGGACACCATGCGCCATTCCTGGGGCTGCGCCATCGATATCAACGCCTACCAGAACGCGGAGTGCCGCGCCTACTATAATTCCGACGGCTCAGTGAACAAGGTGGTGCAGACCTGCGGTTACGGCTGGTGGCCGCTGGGTACCGCCAAAACAGGCTTTGCCGGCTCCCTTGGCAGCGCCAGCGCCTATTCCATCGGCAAAAACAGCAGCGTGGTCCAGGCCTTCAAGGCCTACGGCTGGGGCTGGGGCGGTCAGGGTTACAGCGTCCGCTCTGATAATACCCAGAAGTTTGACTATATGCACTTCTCCGTGATGCCCTCCGGCGGCTGACAGCCAGAACGGCGCCCCTCTTTAAAATCCCTCCGGGAAAAAGCCTGCGGGGGAGGGAGCGCACTTATCCCGCCCCCGAACTCCCGCCCTAAATATGTGGGGAGCTAAAAAAGCGCGTCATTCTGAGGCGCGCGGCGACGAAGGACCTCCACAAAAACGCAAGATTTTGTGCCAAATACGGCAGACGACCACAATTCGGCAAAACTTACAAAAACAGGCTAAAAATTTCTGCATAAAATACAAAACTCTCTCTTGACATCAGGGGAGAGTTTTGTTATTCTATGAGAGCGCCTGCAAAAGGGCGTATTATGCGATGAAGCGGGAGATTGCTCCGAACAGGAGGTAACTTCCGTGGAGTATGTCCGGTACCGTCGGAATGACGGTACACAATCGGGCGGCTGAAGCTTTTCCGTACACGGCGTATATCGTCCGCACGGAGAACAAACACCGGCTGAAAAAGGCCGGTTTGTTTTTCGGACAGAGTCTGATACGCACGGTTGAGTGTACAGAATTTGCTTCATCCGTACGGAATCATTTTAAGGCAGTACCCAATGCTGCCGGAAAACGTACGATTTGGAGGAAAACCACATGGCAACAGCAAATGGCAAGAACATGATCCGCATCCGCCTCAAGGCCTACGACCATCAGCTTATCGACAAAGCTGCAGAGACTATCGTAGGGACCGCGAAGCGCACCGAGGCCCGGGTCTCCGGCCCCATTCCCCTGCCCACCGAGACCGAGATAGTCACCGTCCTGCGCGCCGTCCACAAATATAAGGACAGCCGCGAACAGTTCGAGCGGCGCACCCATAAGCGCCTTATCGACATCCTCAGCCCCACCCAGAAGACCGTTGAGGCTCTTATGGCCCTGGAGCTGCCCGCAGGCGTCGAAATCGAGATAAAGCTGTAAGGCC
>CAZLIJ010000129.1:3808-5041 GCA_964559305.1 uncultured Oscillospiraceae bacterium
GCGCTTTAATGGCAAGTCGAAAACCGACACCTACATTATAATTCCGCGCGGCGGAACCATTGACCCACAGTAAACGACCCATTCCCGCAGCTTGCGAATGCGGGCGGGTTAAGTTGCCAGCCTCTGGGCCAGACCTATGCGAGGCAACCAATAACCGAAGGAGGATATATATGAAGAAAGCCATAATCGGCAAGAAGGTCGGCATGACGCAGATCTTCGACGAGACGGGCAAGATCATCCCCGTCACCGTCATCGAAGCAGGCCCCTGCGTGGTCGTGCAGAAGATGACACAGGAAAAAGAAGGCTACAAGTCCGTCCAGCTGGGCTATGACGCAGTGGCCGAAAAGAAACTCAGCAAACCCGAGCAGGGCCATCTCAACAAGGCCGGCGTGGGCATGATGAAAGAGCTTAAGGAATTCCGTCTGGACAGCGTTGACGAGCTCAACGTGGGCGACGTGCTGAAGGCCGACGTGTTCGCGGCTGGCGACAAGGTCGACGTCACCGGCATCAGCAAGGGCCACGGCTACCAGGGCGTTGTGAAGCGCTGGAACGCACAGCGCACCCCCACCAGCCACGGCGGCGGCCCCGTTCACCGTCATCTGGGCTCCATGGGTTCAAGCACTGACCCCAGCCGCATATTCCCGGGCCACATCGGCGCCGGCCATATGGGTGTTGATCAGGTCACAGTTCAGAATCTGGACGTTGTGCAGGTAGACCCCGAGCTGAATATGCTGGTAGTTCGCGGCGCGATCCCCGGCCCCAAGGGCGGCATCGTGTACATCAAGAACACTGTCAAAACTCAGCCCGCCAAGAAGGGCGAGGGCGCAGGCATCAGCCTCAATCCTCAGAAGGCTTCCGCCCGTGTCAATCCGCAGAAGGCCTCTGCGCATAATAAATAAGGAAGGAGAGTGTCGTAAATGCCTAAAGCAAATGTATTCGACATGGATGGCAATAAAGTCGGCGAGATCGAACTCTCCGCAGCCATCTTCGGCATTGAGCCGAACAAGAACGTCCTGCATGATTCCGTCAAGAATCATCTGGCAAACTGCCGTCAGGGCACCCAGAGCGCCCTTACAAAAGGCGAAGTCAGCTACTCCACCCGCAAGCCCTGGAAACAGAAGGGCACCGGCCGCGCCCGCGCGGGCTACACCGGCTCTCCCGTGTGGACTCACGGCGGCGTAGCGTTTGCACCCAAGCCCCGCGATTACAGCTACACCCTCAACAAAAAGGTGA